>CAZWRO010000036.1:0-1516 GCA_964635365.1 uncultured bacterium
GTGCTGCACTACTTCGTCGGGATCTGCCCGTTCCTGGGCGTCTCCCGGCGGGTGGACACGGCCTTCGGCATGGGATGTGCGGTTACGTTCGTGATCTCCATCGCGGCTTTGCTGAGCTGGGCGTTCACCTACTTCATACTGCGGCCCGGCGCGCCTCTCCCGGCTTGGGTCTGGCAGGCCGCCGGCGGCAATCCGGAAACGCAAATAGATCTGTCCGTGCTGAGCTACATAATGTACATCTTCGCAATCGCCTCCTCGGTGCAGTTCGTTGAGATGTACGTGCGCAAGTTCATCCCGCCGCTCTACAAGTCGTTCGGCGTGTTTCTGCCGCTGATCACCACCAACTGCGCCATCCTTTTCGCCTGCCTGGAGATCATGAAGCATCTGCAGGACCCGACCAAGCTATGGGGCCTGCACGAGGCGCTCACGCTGGCCTTCGGCGGGGGCCTCGGCTTCACGCTCGCCATCTCTCTGATGGCCGGCATCCGAGAGGATCTGGACATCTGCGATGTCCCGAAACCACTCCAGGGAGCGGGCATTGCCCTCATCGTGGCCGGTATCATGGCGATGGCGTTCATGGGATTCACCGGCGTCGAGCAGGGGGTCCACACCGCCCTCGGCTCTCTCCTGAAATGAGGACGAGCTACTCATGTTGACCAACACCACTCTGCTCCTGGCGGCCGGCGTCCTCGCCGCACTGGCCGTGGCCATGGGCTACGTGCTGGGCTGGGCCAACCGCCGGTTCCACGTAGAGGTCGACCCCAAGGTCGAGGCCGTTCTCAACGCCCTGCCCGGAGCCAACTGCGGCGGATGCGGATTCGTGGGCTGCTCGGAATACGCCGAGGCCGTAGCCAGAGGTGAGGCCGAGGTCACTCTCTGCGCGCCGGGCGGATCGGGCACCGCACAGAAGCTGGCCGACATCCTGGGTGTCGATGTCGGCGAGACGTTTCCATACCGGGCCGTGCTGCACTGCTCGGCCAACCAAGACCAGCGCCTTCAGCGCACCGAGTACCGAGGCGAACAGACCTGCGCCTCCGCCAACCTGGTTGCCGGCGTACAAGGGTGCACTTACGGCTGCCTCGGCCTGGGCGACTGCATGCAGGCCTGCGAGTACGGCGCCATCCAGATCATCAACGGGCTCCCGACCATCGATTACGACAAGTGTGTGGGATGCAAGGCTTGCGCCCGCGCCTGCCCGCGCAACCTGATAACCATGGCGCCGTTCAAGGCCCAGCGCATGCTGGTGGTGGCCTGCTCGAATCAGGACACGGCAGCCGACGTCAAGGCCGTATGTATGGTTGGGTGTCTCGGGTGCGGGGCCTGCACTCGCGTCGCGCCCGACCTGATCGTCATGGACGGCGCGCTGCCGACCATCAACTACGACAACTACGACCCGACCGACGATCTGCTTGAGAAAGCCCTGGAGAAGTGCCCCAGGAAAAGGCTCACCTTCGTGGGCCGACCCAGCGAGAAGCATCTTGCCGCCGTCGCCCACGAGGAGCTTCCGGAGCACATC
>CAZWRO010000036.1:1616-2787 GCA_964635365.1 uncultured bacterium
CTCAGCGCGGTGGCCCAGATGTCCGCCGTCAGGGCCGACGGGGCTACCACCGTCACCGACGGAACCGCGTCGGCCGGCCGCCCCAGGCGAGGATCGACGATGTGGCTGTAGCGCCGGCCCTCGAGGAGAGTGAAGCGGGCGTAATTCCCACTGGTGCAGACGGCTCGGCCCGTGATCGCCAACCTCCCGAGTCTCCCGGCGGCGAACGGGTTCTTCACTTCCACCGTCCAGGGCCGCCCATCCGCCTGATAGCCGAAGCACAGCAGGTCTCCACCGACGTCCACCATACCACCCGATAGGCCCGCGCGCTGCATCGCCTCCGCCGCGCGGCCGATCGCATAGCCCTTGGCGAGGCCGCTCAGGTCCACCCGCGCCGAGGATTGGCGCTTGGTGGCGCCATCGTCTGTCAGTTCGATAAGATCCCATGTCGAGCGCGCGCGGGCGGCGTCCACTTCCTCTTGCGTCGGCAGGCCTCCCCCTGCCCCGGCGTTCCGCCACAACTCGATTAGCGGCCGGCAGGTTACGTCAAACGCACCCTCCGTGGCAACGGCGGCATCCCTCGCCGCCCGCAGCACCGCCACGGTGTCCCGCGAGAGCGCGACCTTCTCGTTGGCGGCGGCCGCGTTCAAATGGCCTACCTCCGAGTCCTCCAGCCACGCGCTCATCCGCGCTTCCACGGTGCGCAGCACTTCCTCCGCCTCGTCCAGGGCGGCCTCGGCGCGCGCGCGGTCCTGCGGCTGGACGACCGCCACCAGCGCGCAGGTTGTTCCCATCACTCCCTGCGGCTCGCGGACCACAGCGATCCGTCCGCCCTCGCCGTCGCGCGCGGTCTCCGTGTGCCAGAGGCCCACGGCCACCAGCGCCACGAGCGCCGCGATAAGCCCGCCGCCGATCAGTCTTCGACTACGCATCGGTCCACGCTTACCTCAATCAGTTCCTTGCCTGACGACACGACTCCATCGCTATCACGTTGTACGGGGCAGCAGGTCACACCTCCGGAAACCGCTGAAGGCCCCAGGACGCCCTTGAGAATCTGTCTCGGAAAGGCTATACATGGCAGCATCTGACATAACTTGGCACCAGAGAGTGTGAACCGCATCGCCTCCCAGGGACACCGCGGCGACTGGATAAGAGAGAATGCATCACTAAGTGTCGTACTCAATGGAGTGAC
>CAZWRO010000036.1:2887-8441 GCA_964635365.1 uncultured bacterium
TTCGACATGGGTGGCTACGTCTCCCAGGATGAGGTGGACTCCACGAGAGCGGCTTTCGACCTTGCCGTCCAAGCCTGCCATTCCGCTGAGGAACGGGTTCAGGACCAGACCGCGGCGGTGACGATTGCCGAAGCGCGCCGCGCCGAGGTGGCCATGAGTGAGTCTCGGGTTGCCGAATCGGAGGCCTCGCAGCGTCAGATTCAGGACTCGCTGGCTGAGATCGAGGCCCGCCTCCAAGACGCGGTGATTCGCGCTCCCTGCTCGGGGGTGGTGATTCTGCGCCACGTTCGCGAGGGAGAGCTCATCACCGCGGTCTCCTATTACGGAGAAGGGGCTCCGATCATCACTATTGGGGACCTGTCCACGATGCTCGTCGAGGTCAATCTGAACGAAGTAGACATCGACAAGGTCGAGATCGGGCAACCCGTAGAGATGCACGCGGACGCACTGCTGGGCCGCACCTTCGAGGGCCGCATCACACGCATTTCGCCCGCCAGCATCACCGCGCCGCAGACCGGCGCGGAGGGCATCGTCCGCTTCCCCGTGGAGATCACCATCGCGGGGTCTCACGCGGACCTGCGGCCGGGCATGACTGCTGACGTCGAGATCTTCTGTGAGCGCGTACAGGACGTCCTCTGGGTCCCCAGTGACGCCGTGTTCGAGGAGGACGACCAGATGTTCGTGACCGTCGTCACCGGCGAGAAAGAGGGAGAGCCCATCACAGAGGACCGGGAGGTCACCATCGGACTGACCAGTGACGCTCGCGCCGAGATTCTCTCCGGCGTCGAGGAGGGCGATGAGGTGGAACTCGGCAAGTCGGATATGCCCGAGCGCAGGACCTTCGACTTCGGGGGCAACTCCGAAGACAAACCAGACGAGGACTGATCATGTCCATGGGTTTTCTGCAGAGCCTTCGGATAGCGCTCTCCTGTCTGGCGGCCAACAAGCTCCGCTCCGTCCTCACTATGCTGGGCGTGATCATCGGTGTGGCCTCGGTCATCGCCATGGTCGCCATCATTGAGGGCCTCCGCTATCAGGTTCTCAAGGAATTCGAGGCCATGGGATCCCGCTTGATCCTCGTCATGTTCAGTCCGCAGGACCGCGAGAGAGGGGGAGGAGAGGGGAGCGGGGAGTGGCTCACCTTAGAGGATGCTGAGGCCATGCTACATGAGTGCCCTCTGGTGTCTGACGTCTCCCCCGAACTGACGATGTACGACCGCACGTTCGAGTCCGAAGGCCAGGAGTGTACGGGCCAGGTGGTTGGAGGTCTGTCCACCTACGCCAGCCTGCACAGCATCGAGTTGGAGAAAGGGCGTTTCTTTTCCCAAGAGGACTGCGACTCCTGGGCCAGAGTCTGCGTTGTAGGCCCCACCGTGTGCGAGGAGCTCTGGCCGGACGAAGAGGCCCTCGGCCGAAGTCTGCAAGTCCATGGCATCAACTTCACTGTCATCGGCGTAGCCGAACACCGGGCTCGCTCTATGGGCGAAATGCGGGGGGCTCCCGACGCGAACATCTATGCGCCGATTACGACGCTGCACAAGAGAATCGCCGGCGACGATCGCGTGTGGACCATCTTTGCCCAGGCGACAGACACTGACCAGACAGACGAGGCGGCCGATCAGATCTGGGCCCTGCTCATGACTCGGCACCGTAATCAGCCGGACTTCCTCGTTGACACCCAATCCCGCCTTGTGGATAGCATCAACCGCCTCATGGCCATCTTCGGAATAGTCTTCGGCGGCATTGGAGGCCTCTCGCTGCTCGTCGGGGGAATCGGCATCATGAACATAATGCTGGTCTCCGTCACCGAGCGCACCCGGGAGATAGGCCTTCGCAAAGCGGTTGGCGCAAAGCGTCGCCATATCATGATTCAGTTCCTGACCGAAGCCATGACCCTTTCGGGAATCGGTGGCCTGCTTGGCATTGCCCTGGGAGCCGGCATTTCGTGGGTGGTGCGTGCCGCCACCCATGGTGACCTGCCCACCAGAATCCCCGTGTGGGTGGCGGCCTTCGGATTCTGCTTTGCCTGCGCCGTCGGAATCTTCTTCGGCCTCTACCCGGCCTGGCGCGCGGCACGCCTGGATCCCATTCAGGCGCTGCGGCATGAGTAACACGAGTAAGGAGGATCTCGCATGCGCTGTTGGTTAGTTCCATTGATCGTCGTTCTGGGATTGGGACTCCTGGCCGGCTCGGCCCTCGCGGCCTCGCCTTCGCTGCCCGATCATCCCCTTACTCTGGATGATTGCATCTCGATCGCTCTCCAGCAGAGCCCGTCTCTTGTCATCGCTCGGCAAAGCGTGATTTCGGGAGAAGCGAATCTGCGATCCGCGCTCTCGTCCTACTATCCCGAAGCCGTCTTCAACGCTACCCGGGGCCGGACCCGAGGGTCCTCCTTCCTGGACACGCCGGCCGGCACCATCGCCTTCAGCACCGCCGCCACGCGGCGCGAGGCCGAGGTGCTTCTAACCCATACCATCTGGCAGACCGGCCGCAGCCAATCCGCGCAGCAAGCGCGGAGTGGCCTGGCGGCCTCAAGCGCAAACGCAGAAGCCACTGAGCAAGACCTCATGCTCTCCATTTGTCGGCTCTACTACGCGGCGTTGGCCGCCCAGCAGTTCGTGGGAGTCTCCGAGGCTACAGTGGCCTCCGCTAGCGACCACGCGGACCTCGTGCAGGCGCGCGCCACGGTTGGCGAGGCGGCGCCCGTCGATGTGCTTCCGGCCGAGGCCAGCGTGGCCAACGCCGAGTTCGCGCTGCTCCAGGCGCGGAACGAAGCCGACATCTCCAAGGCCTACCTGAAGAACGAGATGGGCGTACCGCCGACCTACCCGTTGCGCCTTGCACCGCCGCTCGAATCCACCGCACGCACCGCGGCCCCCGCCCTGGCGGACGCTCTGCGTCTGGCCATGGACAACCGCCCGGAGATCGCAAGTATCAACGAGACGGTGGCCTCCGCCGAGCAGGGCGTGCGCCGTGCGGAGGCCACGGAGAACGGTGTTATCTCCCTGTGGGCACAGTACAACCACGGCATCGCCGGACCCCAGGAGGGAGACTCTTGGTCCGTGGTGGCGTCCGCTACGGCCTTCTTGTTCGATGGCGGCGCCCGACGCGCGGCGGTCGATTCCGCCCGCGCCAGCCTGCGTTCGCTCCAGGCCCAGCGGCAGCTGGTGGTCAACGGCATCGGGCTCGAGGTGGAGAGTGCTCTGCTGAAGGCGCAGACCGCGGCCGAGAGCGTGGAGTCGGCCGAGATGGGTGTTGGCAGCGCGGAAGCGCAGCTCGCCGCCGCGGAAGCCAAGTACCGCGAAGGTGTCGGCATCTTCGTGGAGATCCTGGATGCAGAAGAGGCGGTGGCTCGCGCCCGCAGCAATCGCGTCCAGGCTGTCTACAATTATCAGACGGCCGTGGTGGAGATGCGGAGAGCGCTGGGCCTGCTGACGCCATGGGTCGATACCGGAGTTGCCCCGTGATTTGCACCACTGATCTTCACAAGAACTACCGCATGGGGAAGGTTACCGTACGGGCGCTCCGCGGAGTTTCCGTGAACGTGGAGGCGGGCGAGTTCGTAGCCATCATGGGCCCCTCGGGTTCGGGCAAGTCCACCTTCATGAATATGGTGGGCTGCCTCGACCGACCCACCTCCGGCTCCTACACCCTGGACGGGCTCGAGGTGTCGAGCCTCTCCGATGGGCAGCTTGCGGAGATCCGGAACGCCCGCATGGGATTCGTCTTCCAGACCTTCAACCTGCTCCCGAGGATGGATGCTTTGCGCAACGTGGAAGTGCCGCTTCTCTACACCCGCGCCGCGAGGCGACCGGACCAAGCACGTCACGCGCTCGAAAGCGTCGGCCTGGCGGAACGACTCCGCCACCGTCCCACCGAGATGTCGGGCGGAGAGCAGCAGCGCGTCACCATCGCGCGCGCCCTCGTCAATGACCCCGCCATTATCCTTGCCGATGAGCCGACGGGGAACCTGGACTCGCGCACCGGCGCCGAGATCATGGTCATCCTCCAGGACCTGAACCGGCGAGGAAAGACGATCATCCTCGTGACGCACGAAAGGGACATCGCCCGCCACGCCGGCCGCATCATCAGCTTCCGGGATGGCCGGGCCACCGCCGACGAGCCCGTTGACCAACCTCTGGACGCCCGCGAGGTGCTCGCCGGCCTGCCCGTATCGAACTCAGACTGAACCGCCGTCCGGATCGCTGGGCCGGACGGCGTGCGGAGAGCGGCCGCCCGGATCGGAGGGCGGGCAGCTACTCGTAACGGCCCGTTGTCACCTCGGCCCTGAGCGGGCGCGGCTCCCCCGCAATGCTGATCGTCCCGCCGACCTCCCCCGCGAACATCACCTCGACCTCGCCGACACGCGCCCCGACCTGGGATCCGCGTCTCACGAGCTGCGCGGGCTGCGGCTCGTCCGTCCAGAGCACGTGGAGGAAGAGATCTTCTCGCTGGGCCTCGGCCGGCGCCTCCTCGATCCGCCACCGGGGCGCGACTTCGGACTGAGTCGATGGTTCCGGCTCAAACGTCTCGCCCCGATAGGTGTAACCCTCGATGGTTCGCACCCGCGCGGCTTCCGGCAGCAGGCGCTCCACCACCAGCCTTCCCTCACCATTGGCGATCTCGATTCGGCGGCCCTCGACCTGCGGCTCGTTCTGGCAGTGCAGCACCCACGTCTTCTCGTACTCCGGCCTCGTACTCACCACGCGATCGAAGACGATCACCGTGTGCGGCCGCACGAAAACGATCTGACGAATCCAGTGAGTTAGCTTCGTCGGGACATAGGCGGCCGTGCAGTCTCCCGCCGCGTACATGTACTGGGGGGTGTTCTGATAGGCCACCAAGTCGCCGCGCTCGAACTCGGCGCGCCGCGCCATCCAGGTCTCGATATCGCCGACCGGCCACTCCCACTTCTTCGTCTGTCCGCCGTCATTGGCGTACTCGTTGCGGCCGCCGTCCCGCATTTGCGACCAGGTTTCGTCCGGCTGATAGACTAGGATACAGTTGTGCGCGATCGTTCGCGTCAGCCAGTTCACGTCGTGATTCGACAGGTAGTCGACGTACTCTCCGCTCTCGGTGGCCAGCGGCTCGCGCCGAAAGATCTCGAAGTTTCCCACTTCGAAGTGCTGGTGTCCACTCCAGTAATCGCCGCACTCGAAGCGCAGCCAGGTGGCGTCATCCGTCCAGTCACCGCGCGCGTAGACGCGTCCGATCCCCGAGGCAAGATGAGCCGGCGGAAACGTGGAAAGGTTCCGCGCCTCGTCCGGCGCTTCCTCGTACAGGAAGTCCATCAGCCTCGCGGCGGAGCTAGAGCCGGGACGACTTCTCCCGGCCACATAGCGGGAGAGCTCCGACCCGCGGAAGTACTGGGCCAGCACCGTGCGCACATGGCGGGGGTACTCAGTGTGACCGCCGTAGACCAGCGAGCCATCCCCCTCCACCGGGTAGCGCTCCGCTCCATACAGCCACAGCCCCGGGTAGGGTTGGAGCAGCTCATAGGCCAGCCTCTGATAGAAGAACCTGGGCGCGCGCTGGAACCCATCGTAACCCTCGA
>CAZWRO010000036.1:8541-13790 GCA_964635365.1 uncultured bacterium
AAGGCCGTCTCGTCTGTCGTGAACTCCTCCAGGTGGGCATTCATCCACTCGATCATCGCCCGCCGGTCCTGCGGGGGGATCTCGTCGTAGAAGAAGTCGTAGGCCAGCGCCACTTCATCCAGCCAGATCCAGGTGTCTTGATGCAAATTGGTCGTCCCCCGCGCGACATTCCGCATGGCGGTTGCTATGAACGGCTGGATCTGTTCTCGATCCAGCCCGTCAACCGCGTGAACGATGCCGGCTGCCAACAGCGACCCGCCCGAGGCGGCCGCGGACTGAATCTCCTGATAGGCCTCCGGCTTCGCTTCGGCCAGCGCGCGCAGATGCGATGGCGGCCCCAGCAGGCGCGGGTGCGCTTCGAGAGCACCCGCCCAGGCCCCCGCGGCGATCAACGGGGCCGGCTCCGGAATCTCCGACAACTCCTGCGCGCCCGTATCTCCATCCCCCGACAGCGCCACTGATCCCAAGCCAAGCCAAAGTCCCAGAATTGCCGTGACCAACCCCAATCGCTCCATCGTCAGCTCCCTGGACGCCATTCAATAAGCGGTGCCGTGCACCGCCGTCAAGCGGTGCCGTGCACCGGCGTCAAGCGGCGCCGCGCACCGCCAATTCCGAGACGGAGTTCCGGGTCCGCCCGCCTGCGCCCTGCTGCCGCCGGCAGTGCCGTGTGGCCGTTGCTCCCAAGCAGCACAACTCTGCTCCCCATATGGAGAAGTGACCGACTCCCGGCCTCGCAGCCAACGCACCTTGCCTCCTGCCAAGGCCGTCCGTCGTCCCCCTCGTCCGCCTTGACGCGCCTATTGAACAGATGTTCTGGGTCTGGTATAATTCCTGTGGTTTGTCGGGGGGCGTTTACCTCGCTGGGTTTCCTCTGGGCTTTTCCGCCGCCGCTCACACCGACTCGCAGTTAGTCGACCGTCAATCGCGTCTTGGCCGGGAGGCAGAATGAAGCCTTATGCAATCAACCGATGGGCGAAACCGAGATGACCGAGAAGCTTGAGCTCTACGACATACTCGGAAGCGTTGTTCCCGGCGCGTTGCTTGTCTACCTCATCCCGACGTGTTTCCGCGCCCCGATAGAACTCCATTCTACCGCTCGATTTCCCGAAGCTTTCCTAGTCATAACACTAACCGCACTCGCCATCTTTGCGGGGCAGCTTATCCAGGCACTGGGCAGCGCCTTCGAGCCTGTGCTATACCGAACGTGGGGTGGGAAGCCATCCAGCGCCGCACTGACAACGGGCCTTGGCGAAAGGTATCTGCCTGCGGACAGCGCGGATCGAATCAAGGGTAAACTCCAACAAGCTACAGCGTCAGATCAGTCGCCGTCTTCCCTCTTCCTGTTCGCCATGCAACGAGCCGAAGGGGCATCTGGGTCCCGCGCCTCGCGGTTCAACGCGATCTACGCCTACCACCGTGCTTTGCTGGTGCTGGCTGTGCTCGCGATCATCCTCTTCCTCGGGGCCATGCAGTGGGGAACCATTGCTCTATGGTCCCCAACCCACAAGGCGCTACTGCTCCTCGCTAACGTTCTCCTGCTGCTAGTGCTCTGGCACAGAGCTAAGCAGCGTTCGTTCTACTACGTTAGGGAAGTACTGCTCACAGCCGAACGTGTTCTGGACGACCGAACCGCATCCTCATCCTTGGCAGTGACTACATCAGGAGAGTGAAGATGACAGATACCAATGCTGCAAGAGACTTGATCTGGCCGCGCGCGGGCAGTGGCGTCCTCGTCAGAGTGGTCTGGCTGTATGTCGGGCAAGGGTCGAGCATTCTCCTTCTCGTCGCAGACGGAAACAGCTACAAGTCGCTCCTGATTGACATCAACCTGGACGAAGACAACGGTGGGATAGACGTCCCTCGGTTGGTGAAAGCATTGGTCGGCGAGGACGGTCTCGACGTCTTCGTCAACACGCATCCACACAACGACCACTTGAGGGGCATTGGCGAACTCGCGGATGGCGTCACAATCGCCGAGGTATGGCACTCCGGGCACGTCCCTGGGAAGAAGCACCGGGACTCCTACGATAACCTGATGAAGGCAGTGAAAGCGGTCAAGAAGGCAGGCGGAGCAGAGGTCAAACTCGAGGGAAGCAAGAAGCCCACGACTATCGGCGAGGCAGAGTACTACGTTCTGGCTCCGGCTGAATACGTTGCCGACGAGATCAGCGACGAGAGACCCGAAAAACGGTACAGGCGGATACATGAACACTGCGCCGTGCTCAAGTTCGGGTCAGGCGACAAGTGGGTCTTGATTACGGGGGACGCTGACCGCACAGCGTTCAAGCATCACATCACCGGGTACCACAAGCAAAGGCTTGGGGCTGTCGTGCTGGACGCCTCGCACCATGGATCACGGGACTTCTTCAAGCAAAGCGAAGAAGACGAGGACCCCTACCTCGACGCCCTGCAAGCCATCGGGCCTGAGTACGTAGTCATCTCAGCACCCACTGCGAAGGAGAGTCCACACGACCACCCGCACGAAGACGCGGTTGAGCTGTATGCGGAGCCGGTGGGCAGCAAAGACGCAATACTGCACACAGGCGAGAGGCGGTACTCGGTCATCTGCGATATCTTCAGGGATGGCAAGTACAGTATCTGGGAAGACAAGGGTGCTCTCACCAGGGCGTACGCGCTGGGTGGCGAGGACGATGATGGAGACGACTTGGACAAGCTCCTTGTACCGACCACGATATCGACGCAGGTAGACGAACGGCCCATGGGTGAGTGAAGCGATGGCCCCTTCTTGGATAACGCTGCACCCCCGGCATTACGCTGACGAGTGCCAGAGCCTTGCCTATCACTACCCCGATCTCCAGGTGAACGAGGAGCTACTCCAGCGTCGAGTGCTCGCGCTGTGTGGCGATCTTATCGTGCGGCCTCCGGGGGGAGCAAAGAGGTATCCCATTGTTCTCCTCTACCCTTCAGGGACTCCATATGAGCACCCCGCCGTGATTGCGGTCGAGGCACTTCCCAAGACTAACGACGTCCCTGGCTTCATGGAGAGTATGCGACGGCCCAAGCTCTTGGATCACCGGCATCAGATGCCTGATGGAAGCTTGTGTCTGTTCCAGCGCGACACGCGACGCAGCAAGCTTCTGACCGGAATCGATGTGCTCAGACGGGCTGAACAGTGGTTTGCGGGTGTGCAGACCAAGCATTGGCCTCCAGACACTGAGCAGAGCGAGCTCGAATCATATTTCAAATACGCAGGAGATGTGCTTGTTGCTGCCCCGTTCTTCAGTGATGAGATCGACACCCATGGGCGGCTGCTCTTCACTCAGGACATCCGACGGATTCGCGTCAATCCTAACGAGAAGAGCTTTCCTCTAATTCTTACCGCGCTCACGCAAGAGAAGGGACGGGTCGTACGTACTATTGACGCAAGGCAGGATCTGTCTCGGCTGTACCCCTGGATAGGAGGGAAGGCCTGGGATCCCTCTGCCCTGGCAGCTGCAGACGAACCCAGTTCGATTGAGGATGGCTGTCTAGTCCATGGCTACTGGTGGTCGCTTCTTGATGAGCCGACGCTATTTCGGCGAGGTGAGAACCTGTTGAGCATGCTGGATTCGCGCGTCGACGGTGGTGATGCCTGGCCGCTAGTCGAGCAACTGATGGGATCAGATATCAGCTCGGAAACGCCGATTACACTTGGCCTCCGCTATCCGGCCCGGACCAATGGCTGGGAATGGCTCATCTTCGTTCTGGAGAGGGCCGACAAGTGCGGCCGAGGCGTGCCTATCATACGCGAGAGGCGCGTGGTATTCGAAGAGTCTCACGTATTGGGTGCTATGCACGTACATCGCGTTGAGCCTGAAGTACTTCGTTTGCGCAATCGAGGAGTGGTCGACGAGAAGCAGATAAGCAGCAAGACAGTTGCTTTGATCGGGTTAGGTGCTCTCGGGTCTAAGGTCGCAGAGATGCTGGCTCAGGCTGGCGTAGGCCGCTTTCGGCTTTGTGACTCCGACGTGCTGATGACAGGGAATGTGGCCCGGCATATTGGAGGCGTGACGCACTACGGGGCCCGAAAGACGCGCGTGGTCATGGGACGCCTCCTCGATATCAACCCTTACCTCACCTTCGATCAGGAAGACATCTTCGAGGACTCCGCAGTGGGGAATCGTGATCGGCTAGCGGCATTCATCGGACCAGCCGACCTCGTAGTGAGTACGATGGCAGACGAAAGCGCGGAGTCGGTATTGAACGAAATCGCGATTCTCGAAAGGAAGCCGGTTGTGTACGGCCGTTCGCTTCGCGAGGCAAGCACGGGCCGCGTCTTCCTCGTGAGGCCCGGAATCGACGCATGCAAGCGCTGCCTGTCAGACTACGCACTCATTCGTCGCGAGGGGGGCGATGTGCCTGCCGATTGGATCGACGTTCCCGAAGATGCAACGAGGCCACTTCTCCATGAGTGCGGACGGCCGGTTATCGCTGGGAGCGCTGTCGACTTGTCGTTCATCGCGAGCCTCACGGCGCGGGTGGCACTCGACTTCCTCGAGGGGAACAGCTCTGACGCTAACCACTGGCTATGGACTCGGCGGCCCGCAGAGGATGTCGACGCGCGCCTTGCGCTGCCCATGTCGATGTTTAGTGGCTGCGTCGAGCGTCGGGAAGGTTGCCCCGTGTGCCAGGAGCCAGCCGTCGACGAGGTCCTTATCGCGAAGGACGCGTATAAGACACTGCTCTCGCTAGCGGAGGAGTCCCCGGAAGGCGAGACGGGTGGACTGCTCATCGGATTCCTGGATGCGAAGCGTCGCGCTGTCATCGTGCGCGCGACAGGGCCAGGGCCAAACGCAGAGTGCACGCGGACGCGTTTCAATCGTGACGTTGCATATGTGCAGAAGGAGCTGAATGATGCGGCTTCCGAACTTGGGCGAAAGGGTACCTACATGGGCGAATGGCATTCGCATCTCAGCACCCATACGGAGCCCAGCCCCCTGGACATCTCCTCACTCTTCGGTATTGCCGAAGCTCCGAACTACCTGACGGCATGCCCCGTTATGCTCGTCGTCGGGCTTGATAAGCATGGCAAGGCCACCCCCGCTGCCACGTGGGCGTTTATGCTAGGCGGCAGAAGGTATAGCATCCCCTGCAAGTCGGTATCTCCGAAATACGCCCGGCGACTCAAGCCTGCCACCTATTCCCCTTAAAACAACCCATCGCCGTATTTGTCAAGCACCAACCGAATCCGCGCCGTGGACATCGTGGACATCGTGCGTGGACAAAATGGCCAAAAGTGGACAAAATGA
>CAZWRO010000037.1:0-1950 GCA_964635365.1 uncultured bacterium
CCTACAGCAGGCTGGTGACAACTAGTCCGCGATTGTTTCCCTGTAAGACATTAGAGCGCATTTCATAACCCCAGATCGGCTGGCTGGCCGGCCCATATGCTGGCCTGAAATGCGCTTGGCAAAGCCTGCCGCCCTTGCTATGCTGTTTCACAACCTCAAGAGGAGGTTGTGAAACAGCTTCTATGAAGTTGTCGCGGGGACGCGGCACTAGCTGACGGGGTCGGGCGTCTCTTCCGGCGAGGGCGCGGGCAGCCTCTCCACGGTGACGGCCGCCACCCACAGGTCCTGCTTACTTCCCTTGGCGTTGAGGCGGAAGTCGTAGCCGTCGCGGTTGGCGAAGCTCACGTCGTCCAGCTCGAAGCGGTATCGGCGCCAGTCGAGCCCGGGGGTTCCGCTCGACACCCACTGCCAGGGAGTGAAGCGATAGCCGGTGGTGGAGTCGTACATGATGTTGAAGCCGAGCTTCGCCGCTCCGACGAGGAAAGCGGCCTCGCATTCCACCGTGATCGCCACCCGAGTGCTTCCGCGCGCCAGGTAGAGCCAACTGTCGTCCACGTCGAAGTAGATCCAGGGGTCGCCCTGCTCGTCCGGCCGGGAGCCGGGGAGCATTCGCGTGCGCAGGCAGGGCCGGGTGCCGCGGCCCTCCTCGCCGATGGCCCCGCCGGGCCGGGCGCGCAGGTTTCGGTTGGTGAGGCCGAACTCCGGGTGGTCCGCCAGGCCGTAATCGGCCCATACGAGCGGCACTGCGCTGAGGTCGAACCCCGGCCGCGCGGCGAGAATGTCGGCCCGCGTGGGAGGCCCGGCGTGGAGGACGCCATCCACCTCCAGCCCATTGTGGGGGGCCGGAGACGGCCCCAGCCCATAGATGAGGGCGGGGCGGGGTCCTAATCGCAACGTGATCGGGTCACTGTTGGGGACTAGGGCCGACCCCGGCGCGCCCCCGAGAAGCGAGGCCTGCGCCAGCGCCTCGGGGTCGAGGATGGGAGCCAGCTCGGCGGCCGGCACCGACGTCTCCTCCGCGCTCCAGGCGGCGACTACGACGCCCTCGGGGCCCTCTAGCGCGAGCGCCCAGAGGGGCGGGCCCAGCCGGAGGAACCCTAGATAGGTGAGCTCGGCCAGCGGAACCGTCCATTCTCGGCTCACGGCATCCGCGGGAAGATAGCATCTCTCGGCCCCGAAGGCCGAGGCCAGCAGGTAGTGGGCGACCCAGGTGTCCGAGGGGAGAGGGTCCTCGGCCCCCAGCACCCAGAGGGGCCGCGGCGAGGCGGTGTCCGCGTCGGCGAGCACCTCCTGGGTGAGCGCGGCCCAGGCCAGGGCCGGAGGAGAGAAGCCCTCGGCGATGGGCGGGACTTGCAGGCCTATCACATCGCAGTCGCCCCACCTGTCGGAGGCGGCCAGCAGGTCGATGTCGGCGATGTCGAGGGCGCCGGCTTCGGGCATTACGATCAGGGATTGCGGGTCGGCGGCGCGGGCCGCCCGAGCGGCGGCGGCGAGCAAGTCGAGGTATTCGGAGCGGGCGCCGCGGAAGTTGCGCGCGCTGGGATGCTCGCGGACCTGCCAGTGGCGAACGCGGCCGCGGAAGTGCTGCACGGAGGCGCGGACGTATTGCTCCCAGAGGTCGAGCGACCTGGGAATGGAGTGGCGTCGCTGATCGGGCGGCACTTGCCAGGCCGGGTTCACCGCCCACTCCGCGCAGGGGCCGAGCACGAGCACGACCTCCAGCCCGCGGTCGAGGGCGGCGTTGACGAGGGCGTCGTCGGCCTCCCAGGTGAAGCGCCGGGGTTCGGGCTCGACTCGGTTCCAGTCCAGGGGCAGCCGGAGGCTGGTGACGCCGGCGTCGACGAGACGGGTGAGTTCGGCGGCCTGCGCTTCGGGGGAGAGAGCAACGAGATCGGCGGTGGCGCCCACGGCGGGCCCGGCGGCGGCCGGCGCGGCGAGGAGCCGGGCGAG
>CAZWRO010000037.1:2050-7423 GCA_964635365.1 uncultured bacterium
CGGTGGCGCCCACGGCGGGCCCGGCGGCGGCCGGCGCGGCGAGGAGCCGGGCGAGTGCAATCGCGGCTCCGAGGAAGAGGGCCAACGTTCGAAGCCGAGCCCGAGGGCTCGGCTTCGAATCACACCCAAATGACGGCGATGGCACTACTTGCCCGTTTGCTGGGCAACGATCCGATTGGCTTCGGCCATCGACAGCCACACGGCCTGCTCCCTGAAGGTCATCCAGCGCAGGTAGCCGGCCTGGGACATGTAGTTGCTTTCGGCCGACCACGCCTGGAGGGCGGACACATTCGGATAGGCCGCCGCTTCGGCGGGCTGCGGTGTAAGCGCGACCGCCATCCCGACCAACATGAGGAACATAAGACACCAAATCATCTTGCTCATGGCGCCACCTCCCTAGTGAGTGTCTAACGACACGTTTCCGTTTCGTGCTGTTTCGGCAACCAGCTTGCACTTCCTGCCCCTACTGCTTTCGGTTGCCACCTATCTAGGCTAGAGCGCATTTTGCAGTTGCTAATGCTTGGGGAACTTGGCTCGCGCCGAAAGCCCGTCGCGCACTTCGAGCTCGAAGGTTCCGCTCAGATCCTTCTCCACCAGCCCCCGGACGATCTTCAGGCCCAGGCCAGCGACGGAATCGGGGTCAAAATCCTTCGGGAGTCCCACTCCGTTGTCACGTACTGCGATCTCGACCTGGCCGCCGACCTCGGCGAGGCTGATGGACATGCGCCCGGCTTTCTTCCCGGCCAGGCCGTGGCGCAGGGCGTTGTCGATTAGCTCGCTCAGGATTAGGGCGACGCTGGTGGCCCTCTCAGAGGGCAGCATGACGCACGCTCCGGAGACCCGGGTGTCGATATCGCGGCCGGCGGCATGGGCCTCGCGGCTGAGGGTGGTGATGCGGCGCGCGGCCTGCTTGACGTCCACAAGGTGAATCTCTTGGGTGTGCATGAGCTCGTGGACGACGGCGATGCTCTGGATGCGCGCGATGCCGCGCTTGAGCGCTTCTTCCGCAGGCCGGGAGTCGGGTCGTTCGAGCTCCGTCTGCAGGAGGCCGGCGATGGCCTGCAGGGAGTTGCGCATGCGGTGGTTGATTTCGCTCATCATGGCGGTGAGGAACTGTGCGCGCTCGCGCGCTTCCTCGTATAGCTGCACGTTCTCGATGGCCACGGCGGCGCTGTTGCCGAGGGACATGACCAGCTGCTTGTCGTCTTCGCTGAAGGGGCGGGGCGATTTTCGGAACAGGTTCAAGACGCCGACGATGTGGCCGCGCGCGATGAGGGGGGCGGAGATCGCCGCCTCCGCGCCTTCGTCTCGCGCCCACTGTCGATGGGCGCTGAGCAGCCGGCCGTCGCGGGTGACGTCGAGACTGGTTAGAGGCAGGCCGGATCGAGCGGCGCGGCCGCTCAGGCCCTCCCCGATCTTGAGATCGTGGTAGAGCCAGTCGTCGGGCAGCCCGCGGGCGGCCTTGATCACGAGCTTGCCGCTGTCCTTATCCACCAGGCTCACGCTGCCCATGGGGGCGTCCAGGAGCTCGTCGGCGGAGGTTAGCACGGCGTCCAGCGTATCCGTCAGTTCGAGGGAGGAGGCCAGGGACTGGGATACGGCAAATAGCTTGGAGAGCTGATTGAGGTGGCGCACTACGTCGCCGTAGAGGAGGGCGCTCTGGAGCGCCAGAGAGGCCTGGTTGGCATAGGCCGATAGCAGCGCCACGGGCTGGGATCGGAAGGAGCGCGGGCGTTCGTCGGCCACCGCGAGGATTCCCCGGAGGCCTTGCTGGGCCGCCATGGGCACGCAGAGCAGGGAGCGGGCGGACATCCATTTCACCAGCGCGTCGTCGGCCAGCCCCTCCTTCTCGGCGTCGGTTACGGTGCGCGGCGCGCCCGAAGTGCGGACGTCGGCCCCGAGATGCCCTTTGGCGGGGAGGCCGACGGCTTCGCTCTCGGAAATCCCAAAGAGGCCTCCCGGGAGCGGATCGCAGCCGCCCTCGGAGTTGGTCAGGAAGAGGGCCGCCCGCGGCACGTTGAGAGCCTTTGCCGCGGCGTTGGCGACAGCCGCCGCGATCTTGTCGGCGTCGAGCGTGGAGGCCATGCGGTTGCTGACCCAGGTTAGGTCGGCCATCTCCAGCAGGCGTCGCTGGGTGTTCTCGAAGAGTTGGAGATTCTCGATTGCCACCGAGGACTGGGCGGCGAAGGACAGCAGCATCCGTCGCTGCGCCGGCACGATGGCGCGCGGCTGCCGGCCCAGCAGGAGCAGCGCGCCGAGGGCCTCTTGCCGGATGGGGAGGCTGACCCCTATCAGGGTCCGGAAGCCGGCCTTACGCAAGGCCTCTCCACCGGGCAGCCGGAGGCGCTCTCCAGTACGCCACAGCGGCCGCCCGATCGGCTGCGCGCGCGTCCGTTCGGCGATTTCGGTCAGCGTCTCGGGCGCCAGTGTTTCGGCAAAGGCTTCGTCGCCGGAGTGCGCGCGGGGGCGCAGCGGCTCTCCATCGTCGGCGAGGAAGAGCAGGCAGGCGTCGGCGCGGAAGGTCTCGCAGGCCGTCTGGCAGATCAACACGAGCAACTGCTCTACGGTGAGCGCCGAGGTCAGGGCGAGGCCCAGGTCGGCGCTTGAGCGGCGATATTCTTCGCTGTATTGGGAGACCTCTCTCTCCGATTCGAGGGTGCGTAGGACGATGGCGGTTTGCTGTGTGAGCAGGCGGAGGAGATCCATCCTTTCTTCGCTGATGTCGACCTCGTGGATACTGAGCGCGCCCACCCATCGCCGCCCGTCCTGGGCCTTCACCAAGACCGCGCGGCGGGCCTGGATTTGCTCCAGGAAAGCGGCGCCGCGCTCCGTGTCCGGGGAGAGCAAGGCTACGTCGCCTTGCGGCGAGGCCGTCCACAAGGCGCGGGGCGCGGGAAAGCTCAGGGTGCGGCCCGCAATCCGCAAGCCGCGCGCGGCCGTCGCCACCAGCAGATGGCCTTCGCGGCACTCCCACCAGATCGCACTGGCGGCCCCGCAGAGCTGCCGGGCCGCCTCCAGGGCCGTGCGGACGGCCTTCTCCGGATGCCTAGCCCTTTGGATGGTGGCCAGGGCGCGTGACAGGGAAGCCGCCGGCGTGGAGGCCGGCGGCGATTTGCTGCCTGAAGTCTGCTGCGGGGGATTGGCGACGGACCGGCGGCGCTGGCGACACCTTCGCTGCATTTCGCGGGCGAAGGAAAGGAGAACGCGGCGTGCGTCGTGGTTCTGCTTCGGGTCGGAGGGCAGGGAGCGGGCCCGCTTGCGCAGCGCACTGACGGCGGCCTCGACGTGCGAGCGGGGGGACTGCGAGAGGAGCCGTTCGAGCTCGCCCTCGGTCAGCCCGGTGGTGAACCATTGACGACAGGCCTGGCTCAAGGCCTCATGGCCTTGCGCTACGAACAGTCCGTTTTCGGACTGTTCGAGATCGGCCAGCCAGCGCTCGCAGACTGGACCTGCCTCAACCATCGACGACTCGGCATTTCCGCCGAGTCTTGTCCCCGCTCTTTCCGCACTCACTGTGTGAGCTGTCCCTCCAGACAGCCCCCCACAACCCGCCCGTCTCAACTAATACCATCATACCGTGTCGCGTGCCCGAATCCTATCCCATTCTTCGGGCGAACGTGACAATATCCGCCCAACGCGATTGCTTGCAGATCAAGGTGTCACTCTATCTTGCAGGTCAGAGAATCGCTTGGGGCCGATGCCCGGGATGTTCAGCAGCTCGTCCACACTGCGAAAGCCGCGCCCTTCGTCGCGCTGAAGCTGTTCCCGGTAGTCGATGATGCGCTGCGCGTAGACCGGCCCGATGCCGGGGAGAGCCTGAAGCTGTTCCGAGGTGGCGGAGTTGAGGGAGAGAAGCCGATCCTGTTGGGTGGCGTCGCCGGTTGGCTGGGTCGCGGAGCCGGACTGCGGGATCGAGGCCGTTGGCGTCGCCTCGACGGCGGGCGCCGCGGTCGCCTCTACGAAGAGGGGCTGCTCCGGCCCGGCGCGGGCGGCCCGCCGGCCGCGCTGATAGGTAAACACCCCCGCGCCGGCCAGCAACAGGGCCAGCAACAGCACAAGAGCCCAACGTTCAACTCGCGAGAGGTAGAACATCTTCCCCCCTCAGCTCGGAGGCCCCGTGAAGAGGCGCCTAGGAGACGGACTGTCTTAGCCGACCACGATGTTGACCAGCCGGTCCGGCACCACGATGACCTGGCGCACGGACTTCCCCTCCAGGTGGGCCTGCACGCGCTCCGAGGCGAGGGCCTGCGCCTCCAGCTCCTCTTTCGGCGTGCCCGGAGACACCGAGAGGCGGTCCCGCATCTTGCCGTTGACCTGCAGCACGACGGTGATTACGTCTTCCTTGGCGACGACTTCGTCGTGGAGGGGCCAGGTGGTAGCGTGAACGCTGCCCTCGCGGCCGAGTTGGTGCCACAGCTCTTCCGAGAGGTGTGGGGCGAACGGCGCCAGCAGCCGCGCGAGGCTCTCGCAGGCCTCGGAGTAGGCCGGAGCCAGGTCCTGGGTGAGGTCGTCGACGCCGACCTCCGTCATCGCGTTCACCAGCTCCATGAGCGCGCTGACGGCGGTGTTGAAGTGCCAGCGCTCGATGTCGGCAGTCACCTGGCGAATCGTCTGGTGGGTCTTCCGCCTCAGCTCGGCCGCCGGCCCCTTCGCCTCCTGCACCGTCTTCGACCATTCGGGGTCGAAACTGCCAGCATGCCGCAGGACCGCGCGCCAGGCGCGGTTCACGAAGCGCCAGATGCCTTCAATCCCCCCCTCCTGCCAGTCGGCTTCCGCGCCCGGGGGGCCGAGGAAGAGGATGTACGTGCGTAGGGTGTCCGCTCCATAGCGCTCGATGATATTGTCGGGGGCGACGGAATTGGGCCCCGACTTGCTCATCGCGGAGCCGCCCATGAGCACCATGCCATGGGTGAAGAGGCGCGTAAAGGGCTCCTCGAACCCGATCAAACCGAGATCGTAGAGGACTCTGGTGAAGAACCGCGAATACAAGAGATGGAGCACGGCGTGCTCGATCCCCCCGATGTACTGGTCCACGGGCAGCCAGCGGTCGGCCGCCTCGCGGGAGAAGGGGAGTTGCTCGTTGTGCGGGTCGGCGTAGCGCAGGAAGTACCAGCAGGACTCGATCCACTGCGCCATCGTGTCGGTCTCCCGCCGCGCGGCCGCGCCGCACTGCGGGCAGGTGGTCTTCACGAACGACTCCGCCTGCGGCAGGATCGAACCCGTGGCCGCGTAGGGGAGGTCGGTCGGCAGCAGCACCGGCAGGTCGGCCTCGGGAACCGGCACGATGCCACAGGCCTCGCAGTAGATGATCGGGATGGGCGTTCCCCAGTAGCGCTGGCGCGAGACGAGCCAGTCGCGCAGCCGGTAGTTGAT
>CAZWRO010000037.1:7523-13678 GCA_964635365.1 uncultured bacterium
GGGTTGACCGCCTCCACCTCCAGGCGCAGCCCCCCCTTCGCCTCCTCGGAGACGCGCTCGACATTCGTCTTCGTCGCCACCTCCGCGCGGTAGGCGGCCACCTTCTTCCGCATCTTCTCGCTCGTCACGAGCCGGTCGACCAGCTCGTGCTCGGGCGCGAGCACGACATAGGTCACGCCGAAGAGCGTGTCGATGCGGGTGGTGAAGACGCGAATCTTCTCCTCGGTCCCGGCGACCTCCAGCGCGAACTCTACCCCCTCGCTGCGGCCGATCCAGTTCGCCTGCATCGTCCGCACGCGCTCGGGCCACTGTTCGAGCTGATCGAGCCCCTCCAGCAGCCGGTCGGCATAGTCAGTGATCCTGAACCACCACTGCTCCCGGTCTTCCTTCGTGACCGGGCCGTTGCAGCGCCAGCACTCGCCGCCGGCCGCCTCTTCGTCCGACAGCACGAACTCGCACGTGGGGCACCAGTTCACCGGAGCCGTGGCGCGATAGGCCAACCCGCGCGCGAGGAACTTCAGGAAGAACCACTGATTCCAGCGGTAGTACTCGGGGTCGCAGGTGACGACTTCGCGGTCCCAGTCATAGCTGTTGCCGAGCCGGTGGAACTGCTTGCGCATCCGCTCCATGCAGGCATAGGTCCAGGTGGCCGGGTGGGTGTTGCGCTTGACGGCCGCTCCTTCAGCGGGCTGGCCGAAGGCGTCGAATCCCATGGGGTAGAGCACGTTGTAGCCGCGCATCCGGTGCCAGCGGGCGACGAGGTCACCGATGGTGTAGTTCCGCACGTGACCTACATGCACGTCTCCGCTGGGGTAGGGGAACATCTCCAAGCAGTAGAACTTCGGCCGATTCGGCTCCTCCCGGGTGCGGTAGAGGGCCTGGTCCTTCCAGACCTGCTGCCACTTCGGCTCGACTACACTCGGGTCATAGTGCTCGTCCATCGTCCCTCCGCCTCCAGACACCGGCTCTCGTCATTTCCTCAGCATCGCCCACAAGCCCACGGCCGCCACCGCCACGAGCACGCCGGCGATGCGGAGAGAGCGCTTTTCGTCGGGCGTGAATTTGAGATATCGCCAGTTGACCCCCAGCACGGCCAGCGAGATGAAGGGCAACCCCGGCAGGCCGGTCGCCTCCGGCCAGATCATGAAGGCCAGCGGGGCCACGAGCATGAGGGCGAAGGTCGCCCACAACGCTCCGGACGCATTCATGGAATACCGCAGAGCCACTGAAAGGAACAACGCCAGGAAGAGAAAGTCGCCGATGCCGACGGCGGTGAGGATGGGGGCCGCCATCTCCGGCGGTGGCGCCACGGGCGCCTGGGCGCTGAAGGCCTCGACTACCTCGGGGGCCTTCTCGCCGACCTCTTTGACCACGCCCCAGAACACGGTGAAGATGTCGGCCACCGACGCCACCACGGCCACCGGCAGCAGGAGCTTTCCTTCCTTTATGATGCGAGAGACGAGGCGGCCCAGCAGCACGGCCCAGATGATGAGGGCGAGGTTCCCCACCAGCGCTTGTCCGGGGATGATGGAAAGGCTCGTCGCCAGCCGCTCTCCCGCGGCTTGTGCCCCCAGCCAACGGCCCGCGATGGCGAAGACGACGGGACGGCTGAAGCAGAACACTACCACCGCGCCGAGCATCCAGCCTGCTTCCGCGGCTGCGCCCAGACGGATTCGGCACAGGCTGAGCACCATCAGGAGCGACAGCAGAAGTACCACGGCTGCGGCCAGGGTGACCACCAGCACGGTGACGATGGGGGAGTCCAGGATGGCGACGACGGCCGCGCCCAGCAGCGCCACGACCAGGTAGGCGGCAGCATAGGCGGCGGCCGCCCGCGCGGGGTTGCGGCGCGACCAGGAGAGGTCGCGCGGCTGGCTCTCCTCTGTAGCTTCGGTTTCGGCTGTCACAGAACGCTCCTGGGGGCCAACGTCAACCACTACCAGTCTTCGTCCGGCATCTCCTGCCGGCGGCGGCGCTCCCGCAGGAAGCGCACCAGCCCGACGATGAAGAGGAGCAGCATGACGGCGAACGGCAGCACCGGGGATTGCAGCAGCAGCGGCCACCGCCACCGCTCCGCCACCGACAGGCGCCAGGCCGACTCCAGCTCCGACACCGTCCATCCCGTGGTCTGCTCCAGCGCGACCGCGAAGTCCCCATGCTGACGGAGGGAGGCGAGCAGGTCGGCGATCACGCTTTCGCCGCGCTGGGCCACCAGGAAATTGACCAGCGAGGTGGCCTCGGCATAGGCCAGCGGGTTGGTGTCGCCTGGAGAGCGAAACGCGGGGTCCAGTTCGGACAACGGCAGCGCGCTGCCGCGGCCGACGGCGCGCAGGGTGACGGGATCTACTTGGGCCGCGCGCTCCCCGGCGACGTACTCGGCGACGCCTTCGTTCAACCATACCGGCAGCGCGGGCAGCGCCCGACCCACCGCGCGGCCGATCATGACGTGTCCGACTTCGTGGGGCACGACTCGTTCGATCGCCGCCAGGAGGCCGGTGCCGTCGATGTGGATGACTCCGGCGGGCAGCGTCGCCAGGCCGACGACGGTGCTGCGCGGGGGCCTCCCGGTCGCCTCCAGGAACCGGCTGCGATCGAGGTAGACGAAGGCCGGCACCGGGCGGAGGTCGTCGGTTCGCAGGAGCGCGGCGATCCTGGGGACGGCCTCGTCGATCAGCCCGGCCACGCGCGCGGCGACCTCTTCGGCCTCGGAGTCGCCCTTCACCCGCGCGTAGCGGGAGACGACCAGCGGCGGGGCCTCCGGGGCCTGGCCGGCGGCGGCCGCACTGGCCGCGGCGAGCAGCAGGGCGAGGATTATGTAGAGTCGGGCTTCGCGCATAGGAGGTCTCAACTGCGGCGCAAGAGCTAGAGCGCCCGCGCCACCAGGCGCACCGGGTAGTTCGACCCTCCCTCCGGCATGGTTTGTATGCGGACTCGGCGTCGCTCTCCCGGGGCCAGTTGATAGCGCGCCACCTCGGCCTGCGAATCGGCCTGCATGAGCGCCGTCTCCACCTGCTGTCCGTCCACGAGGAGAGTGGCGCGAGCCGACCCGCCGGCCGGCTCCAGCAGGACGACGACGCGCGCCTCTTCGGCGGTGGGGTTGGAGAGGTCGAGCGAGATGTCGTAGATCAGGCCGTAGTTGCCGGCCAGGAGGTCTCCCTCCACCATTCCCGCCGCGGCTTGACTGCCGATGGTGACGAAAGCCCAGTCGCGGCCGACGACATAGGTCGCGCTGACTTGGCGGTGCGCCTCGGGATAGTGCCACTGACCGAGAAGGGGCGATTCGAGGTAGTCGGTGATCGGGTGGGCCATGCGCTCGGAGCGGCGCGGGGCCAGGTAGAGCCGCACGCTCAGGTTCGCCGCGCCCAGGGCGCGCAGTTCGAGCAGGCCGCTGGAGGTGGCTCCGGAGGAGATCGAATGCGCCAGCACGGGCGTTGCGGTGTCGGGTGGAATCTCGACGATCCAGCCGACGTTGCCGGCGCGATTTCCCAGGAAGTTGCTGGCCGCGCGATGTCCGGCCCACGATTCGTCCCGCGTGGGGCCGCCGGTGCCGGCGATCACTTGCACGCGGGAGCGGCTCGGGCCGAGGTTCCACAGCTCGACCACCAGCTCGGAATCGACCCCGGCGGCGTTGACGTGATG
Source organism: uncultured bacterium (assembly GCA_964635365.1). GTDB lineage: Bacteria > Armatimonadota > Hebobacteria > Hebobacterales > Hebobacteraceae > CAZWRO01. Next base: position 11,163 of record CAZWRO010000037.1, read on the forward strand.
GTAGAGCAGCCGCGCGGACTGCGAGTCGCCGAGCCTTCCCTCGAACCACAAGCCGTGGGAGCGAAGTCGCTCGGGCGAATTGCTGACCATGAGCAGGTCGGCCGGGCCGCGGGGAACTTGCTCGTTGCGCACCCGCACGGTGGGGCGAGCGTGATAGGAAAGGTACTCTTCACCGGCCGCGCTCACCCGAACCGGGACGACCGTTGTGCGGCCGGGCGCAAGGGGTGCGGCCTCTCCCACCCACGGCTGCAGGCTCGCCCAGGCGCCGGGCTCCAGCAGGAGGGTCGCGCGCAGGGCCGCCTTCACCGCCTCCGAAATGGCGTGCGCGGGTGCGGGGTTCCCGGTGACCGCGGCCGCCGTCTCGCCGGCGAGGCGGGCGGCGTACCTGGCGACGCGCACCGGCACGCGGAGGCTATTGCGCCGGTCGCTCACCACCAGCTCGGTGCGGCCCACCTGAAGGCCGACCACGCGCACGTTCCCCGAGTCCGCCTCATAGGCGGCGGTGACACTGGGGGAGTCGGAACGCACGGTGAGCGGCCCGACTATCACGCCTTTCACCGGCGCGCGTCGGGACTCTCCGACGGGTACCAGGAGCGGGCGAAGCGACAGGTACGGCCGCTGGAATTGGGCGCGGAGGTTCTTCGCCCAGGCGCGCGCCAGCTCCTCGGGGCGGGAATCGTGCAGAGAGGCGATAGGCCCATCGACAGTGACGATTCTCCGGCCGCGGGCGACGATCAGCATGTTCCGCCCATCGCGGTCAACGCTGATCTCGGAGAATTGGAGGCCCTCCTCCGCCAGGGCGTTGAGCCGGCGCGCCACCTCGGCGGCGTCGGTCACGCATCGCCAGCCGTGGCCGCCCAGGGTCAGGACGGGCTCGTTGCCGGCCAACACGCGGCCGCAGGGCTGGCCTCCCGCCTCGGGCTCGACGGTTGCGACGGTGAATTCCAAAGTGCTGGCGGCCTCACTCCAAAGCGGCAGCGCGACCACGGTGAGGAGCATCGCGGCCGCCAGCCATACGGGTCTCGATACGGCTGGATGTCTGTGCATTATCAGTCGCTGGTTCCCCCGGCAAAATGGCGAGGCCGATGAGCCGCCCCGCCTGCGTCGGACTTCCCCCGCTGGGCGACCCGCTAGGCCTGGGCCTTCTCCTTGAGGAGCGGGTACCCGAGGGCTTCTCGTTGGGCGACGAAGGCGCGCGCGACCTGACGGGCGAGATTGCGCACGCGCCCTATGTAAGCGGCTCGCTCGCGCACGCTGAGCGCGCCGCGGGCATCGAGCACATTGAAGGCATGAGAGCATTTAAGCGTCATTTCATAGGCGGGAACGATGCAGCTATGGGTGAGCACCCGGGGAGGGGATTCGTCTTCCTCTTCGCCGGTCGGACGGCTCAACTCGAGGAGGCGCTGCCCCTCGGCCTCACACATATCGAAGGTGCGCTTGACCATCTCCACGTCGGCCGCCTCGTAGTTGTAGCGGGACCACTCGGCCTCCGCGGTCTGATACAGGTGGCCGTAGGTGACGCCGTCGCCGCCCCACACGATGTCCTTGAAGTGGTCCACTCCCTGGATCGCCATGGTGATTCGCTCCAGCCCGTAGGTCAGCTCCACGGAGACCGGGGAGAGTTCGAGGCCGCCGGCCTGCTGGAAGTAGGTGAACTGGGTTATCTCGAGGCCGTCCAGCCACACCTCCCAGCCCACGCCGGAGGCGCCGAGGGTGGGAGACTCCCAATCATCCTCCATAAAACGTATATCGTGCTTTTTGGGCTCGAACCCAAGCGCGCGCAGGCTGTCCAAGTAGATCGCCTGCACATCGTCCGGGGAAGGCTTCAGCACGACCTGATACTGATAGTGGCGGTAGATGCGATAGGCGTTCTCGCCATAGCGGCCGTCGTCGGCCCGGCGCGAGGGTTGCACGTAGGCGACGCGCCAGGGCTCCGGTCCGAGCACGCGAAGGAAGGTGCCGGGGCACATCGTCCCCGCCCCCACCTCCACATCATAGGGCTGCTCGATGACGCATCCCCGGCTCGACCAGAACTGCTCCAGCGAGGAGATGATCTCCTGAAAGGTCACTCCAGCTCCTCGGAGTCGACCCCTTCGGGCTCTTGCTGCACCAGGTCCACCGCAAGCTGTGAAAGCAGCGTTGACAAGACCGCCCCAAGCACGGCCCCTCCGGCTCCCTTTGGCAGCGGCAGCTCGCGGACGGTGCGGTCGCCGAGCTTCACCCGCATTCCCTTCAGCCGGCCTTCCTTGGCCATGGTGATCGCCCGCCCGACCAGCTCCCCGCTGTTGGCCGCGCTTTTCCGCTGGGCGCGGCGATTCTCGATGGCCGCGAGCGCGCGCAGCAGCTCGCCCTCGCCCTCCTCCAGACCCTCCAAGGCCTCTGCGTAAGAGGCGTCCAGCCGCTTTCTCACTTCGTCGACGAGCGCCATGTCAAAACTTGCCATTAGGCCACCTCGCTCCTGGTTGAGCGGATTATAGCACACGGCCGGAGGCGCCTGCAACCAACCCCGCGGCTGG
>CAZWRO010000038.1:0-1510 GCA_964635365.1 uncultured bacterium
CCCGGCGGGAAGGTGATGGTTCGCTTGTCGGCCCCCTTCTGGAGCACGGGCGCGACGAGCAGGTCGTCGCCGACGAGGAATTGATCGGTGATCTCTTCGTAGCCTCCGTCGGAGAAGACGTAGGCGAGGTGGCGCATGATGGGCTCCCCGGTCTCGGCGGCGTGCTGGGCGAGGGCCTCTATTTCGGGGGCCAGCTCGACGTGGACTCGGGCGGCCTCGAGGCAGTAGCCGGCGTGCTCTTTGTCCAGCACCTCCCACGGGGGCAGGGAGAACTGCATCATGGGGAAGAGGGCGGCGCACTGGGCGTAGCGGACGAAGAGCTCGGCGTCGAGCTGGAGGTTGGGGTCTTCGAAGTCTTCGTTTTCGCCGCCGCCGATCATGTCGGGACACCCGAAGGCGTAGCCGAGCAGGCCTTGGGCGAGGCCGTTGGGGAGGAGGCCGGCGAGGCCGTCTTCGGCCCAGCTATGGCGCTTGTCGGAGAGTCGCTGGGCGAGGGGGAGGCCGGCGCACTTCCAGGAGGCGCGGCACTCGTTGAAGCGCCAGTGGAGGCCCAGGCGGGCGTAGGCGCGGGACTGGTCGAGGGGCCGAGCGGGCTTGGCGGTTTGATCGTCGGCGCGGAAGCTGTAGGTGTCGCCGCCGTCGAACTTGAAGCCTTCCACGCCGTATTCGGCGACGAGTTCGTCGAGCTGGCCGCGGTACCAGGTAAGGGTGTCGTCGTTGCTTAGGTCGAGGATGGCGCTGTATCCGTTCCACCATCGGCGGACGGCGACGACGCCTTCTTTGTCCTTGAGCAGGTAGCCTTTGGAGCGCAGGTCGCGGAACGTGGGGCTGTCGGGGCTGACGAAGGGGCAAGTCCACAGCATGACGCGGAAGCCGAGGTCGTTGAGGCGGGCGACCATGGCCTTGGGGTCGGGGAAGACGTCGGTGCGGAAACGCCAGGTTCCGTAGTCCACCATCCAGTTGTCGTCGATCATGATGACGCCGGGAGGGAAGCCGTTGGCGAGGGCATCCTCGGCGTAGCGAAGGACGCGGTCCTGCCGCTGGTCGTAGATGAAGGCGATCCAGGTGCTGTATTGGGGGGCGGTGAGCAGGAGGGGGGCCGGGGTCCCGCCCTGGGGCGGGAAGTGCTGTTGGCAGACGTGGCGGTAGGCCCCACGAAGGTTTTCGTGCCCCTCCCCTACCTCCAACGCGGCGTCGCCGTCGGCGCTTGCTCGTAGGTCGAGGAGGCCGGGGGTGAAGCTGAAGGTGAAGGGGTCATCGGACCAGACGCAGCGGCCCTGGTTGGAGAGGAGGAGGGGCATGCCCTGGTTGCCGAAGAGGCTGGAGAAGTCGCGCTCGATGGAGGCGTCGCCGTAGGGCATGGAGCCTCCGTCGCGGGAGAGGCCTCCCCACCAGCGCTCACCGGGGAGGAGTTTGAGTTGCTTGTGCTGGTCGCTCACCGAAGTCGGTCCTCCAGGGGAATGGTGAGAGAGGTGTTCGTTGCGCGGGCGCGGGGCACCTCTGCGCGCGG
>CAZWRO010000038.1:1610-9509 GCA_964635365.1 uncultured bacterium
GGGGAATGGTGAGAGAGGTGTTCGTTGCGCGGGCGCGGGGCACCTCTGCGCGCGGCGGCTCAGGGGAGGGTCGATGTTGAATCCGTTGGTCGATTGTCGCGCGTTTGTGATGCCGGTGCTGGAGGGGCGGCCTGAGTGGGACTCGAAAGGAAGTGGTGGACAAGACTTGAGATGGTTTGACGGTGAAGATTTAGAAAGGAGTCCGCAGCATGGCAACGAGTGATAACTTGCAGTCAGCATTCGCCGGTGAGAGCCAGGCCAACCAGACCTATAAGGCCGGCGCGAAGAAGGCCGACGGCGAGGGGTATGCGCAGATTGGAAAGCTGTTCCGCGCGGCCGCCGCGGCGGAAGAGGTGCACGCGCAGGCGCATCTTCGGGTGATGGGCGGGGTGAAGGGAACGACGGAGAATCTGCAAGCGGCCATCAACGGGGAGGCGGCGGAGTTCAAGGAGATGTATCCCGAGTTCGTGGCGGAGGCGGAGAAGGAGGGGAATCGGGCGGCCGTGATTTCGTTCAAGAACGCGATGGCGGTGGAGGAGATTCACCACGGTCTGTATGCGGAGGCGCTGGCGGCGCTGGAGGCGGGGAAGGATCTGGAGGCGGCGCCGATCTTCGTGTGCGGGGTGTGCGGGAACACGGTGCCGGGCGAGGCGCCGGAGAAGTGCCCGATCTGTGGGGCGCCGAAGTCGAAGTTCGCGGAGATAGCTTAGGCCGCGTTCGGCGACAGGCCGGAACGGCGGTTTGTGGACGCCCCGCGGCGAGGCCGCGGGGCGTCGCTGCTTTGCGATCGACGCGGGGAGGCAGAGGAGGGGCGCCGCTGTGTTAGTGATGGGCGGCGCAGAGGAGGGGCGGGAGCGGGAGACGAAAAGGCCGTGACGAGGGGGGAGCCGGAGGAGAGAAAGGAAGGCGTGGCGATGGGCGACATCAATGACCGGATTCTGGTGGTGAGCGATTCTCCGGATTACTACTCGACGCGGGATCTGAACACGCTGTATCCGGGGCTGGTGGACGAGCACGACTTGAACCAGGGGCCGATCACGGCGGAGCGATTGGCGAACTATCCGCGGGTGTGGACGCTGATGCGGCGGGCGGAGAATGCGCGTCTGCTGGACTATGGGGTGATCCGGGAGCACGCGCGGCGAAACGGCGCGCGGGTGGTAAGCCATCTGTTTGAGTACGCGAGGGGGTCGGGGCTGGAGTTTCGGTTCTGCAATGCGGGGGCGACGCGGCATAAGCTGCGGGTGGTGGCGGAGTCGGACCCGATCACGCGGGGGTTCGCGGTGGGAGACGAGGTGTATTGGTATCGGAATAGCTCGGACATCGACGAGCCGGGCGTGGGGCATTACGCCTATCGAGAGGTGGTGTGCGATGACGACGCGTCGGCGGGGCGGAAGGTGCTGGCGCGCTCGACGATGACGGGCGGGGCGATGTGGGTGGAGGAGCGGTTCGAGAGCGGAGGGGCGATACTGGCTTACGACTTGTTCAGCCCGATCGACTTGTGCTTGACGCAGGGGGACCCGTGGATTCTGCATCGGGGGACGTTCTCGAAGTATCTTCCGGCGGGGAATCTGTTCGGGGGGACGGTGAGGTACGGGCGGTATCAGAACCGGAAGCTGTCGCCGGAGGAGGTGTTGGATCGGGTGCGGGGCCTGGCGGACCTTCCAGGCCGGGCGGCGGAGGTGGAGGTGCGGGACGAGGGAGCGTCGTCGGAGGGGACGCCGGTCCTGTCGGTGCGGTTTGGGAATGCGGAGGGGCCGCGGTTTCACTTGGTGTCGGTGAAGCACGGGATGGAGTGGGAGAATGTGTACGGCACGCTGGTGACGCTGGAGCGGCTGCTCACGGGCGAGGTGATCGACCTGGAGCGGTTCTGCGTGGTGGCAGTGCCGCTGATGAATCCGTTCGGGTATCGCAACGGGTGTCGGCATAATGCGAACGGGGTGGATTTGAACCGGCAGCTCAGGCGGGACTGGGACAGCTTCCGGGGGTGGACGGATGAGGTGGTGGAGCCGTGGACTTTCGATTTCAAGGGCGACGCGCGGGGCGGGGAGCCGGAGGCGCAGATCGAGCAGCGATTGCTGGAGGAGCCGAACCGGCTCTGCTTCGTCGAGGCGCACGAGATGGCCGGGGCGCCGATATTGGGGGGTTCGGGGCCGGACCCGGAGGTGATCCGCGGGTTCTGCGAGCAGGTGGTGCGGAATCTGAAGGACCGGTATCTGATCCGGTACCTGACGGACGCGTCGCCACGGCAACTGACGCTGGAGGCCTATCCGGGGAAGGACGGGGAGAGCCACGCGGGGGAAGCGTCGCGGTACGCGATCTGGTACGAGAATGTGGGGCAGTTGCCGGACGTGCACGCGACGGTGCTGCAAACGGAGCTGGCGGCGGAGATAAACCTGACGGCCATGCGGTGTGTGGCGGAGTCGGTGTGAGATGGGGCCGTGGAGGTTTAGGCGCGCGGGGGCGGTTGATCTTCGGATGGAGCCAAGACGTGGGGAATGATGTCGGTGGAGGGAGAGCAAATCACTCGTCTGCCGAGTAAGCAGGTTGGATGACACTGAGTAGCGAAACTGGGGTGCGGGACTATGAGAGCCGTCTCATGCGAGCATAGCATCATAGGCCTGAGAGGAAATCCTCTTGAGGGGCCCCGCGAATGGCCGACCCGCAGTATGACGAAGTAAGACCCTGGTCAAGGGTAAAACACGCAATCGTACGCGAGTACATCCAGGCCTATTCCAGGGTAATTGCAGCCCAAGCGAATCTCAAGCACGTGTACGTGGACGCATTCGCCGGTTCGGGAATGCTGGAGAACGCAGAGACCGGCGAAGGCTCTGCAGGTTCGCCAATCATCGCACTGGACATCAAACCTCCCTTCCACGAGTACCACTTCATCGAGCTTGATGAGCGCAAGGCGCGAATCCTCAGAGAGCATGTAGGAGACCGCGGCACAGTTCATACCGGCGACTGTAACGAGGTGCTCCTGAACTCCGCTCTGCCACTCTGTCGGTGGGGCGATCACCGGAGGGGGTTCTGGCTGCTGGACGCTTACGGGATGGATTACAGCTGGGACGTTATCGCAGCCGCAGGTGCAGAGCGAGGCGTGGAGGTGATGCTGAACTGCCCTATTCACGACATCAACCGGAATGCCTTGTGGCTGGATCCGTCGCGGCTGCCTCCGGGCAGAATGGAGCGAATGCGGAGATTCTGGGGTGATGATTCATGGCGAGATGCCGTCTACGAGAAGCAGGCCGCGCTGTTCGGCGACGAACCCGGGTACCGCAAGTTGCCCTACGGGCAAATCGTTCGCGCCTACTGTGATAGACTACGGAGGATCGCTGGGTTCCCATACGTTGTGGATCCCTTACTCGTGAGGACGCCTTCGCAGAAGCCCCTTTACTACCTCGTGTTTGCGTCGCATAATGGCATTGGTGCCAAGATCGCAGGGGACGTATTCAAGAAACACGCAAGTGACGCGCAGCGCGGTGCGCCGCGGGAAGCCGAGGAAGATGGCTGCTAACTCGTCAATTGAGTGGACGGAGTCGACATGGAACCCGGTAACGGGGTGCACGAAGATCAGCGCGGGGTGCGATCACTGCTACGCGGAACGTATGGCGCGACGCTTGCACGCGATGGGGCACGCGACATACCGCAACGGTTTTCGTCTCACCGTTCACGAGCATCTCCTCGAACTCCCGCTGCGCTGGAAGCAACCGAGAATGATCTTCGTCAACTCAATGAGCGATCTGTTTCATCGGGAAGTGCCGACTGACTTCATCCGCGATGTTTTCAGTGTGATGAGGAAGGCCTCGCACCATCGGTTCCAGGTTCTCACGAAGAGGTCACGGCGTATGGCGGAGTTGGGCGCGAAGCTCGAGTGGCCGGAGAACGTGTGGGCCGGCGTGACTGTGGAGAACGAAGCCTGCCGGTTCCGCATGGAGCATTTGAAGCAGGTGCCGGCGAAGGTGAAGTTCGTTTCGCTCGAACCTCTGCTCACTTCCCTGCCCGACCTCGACCTGGACGGCATTGACTGGGTCATTGTCGGTGGGGAGTCAGGTCCAGGGGCGCGCCCCATGCGGATGGAGTGGGTCACCGATATCCGCGACCAGTGTCTCGCCGCCGGAGTCCCCTTCTTCTTCAAGCAGTGGGGCGGAGTCGCCAAGAAGCGTGCGGGTCGCAAGCTTGAGGGGCGCACGTGGGACGAGATACCCGCGTTGGCAGGCGCCGCGGGCTAGGTCACCCTTAGGATAGACTCTGGCGATCTGCTCCCAGCAGGCGTTGGAGGGTGTGGCCGAGGAGGGTTTCGAGGATGGGTTGGGCTCCCCAGAACTGCTTGAGGTCTTGGTATTCTTTCACGAAGCGGGGGGCGCCGAGTTTGAGGCCGCGCTGGGCGCGGATCATGAGGTTCTTGGCGGTGTGCTCGGGGTCCACGAACTGCACGACGTCGGTGCGGTAGCCCATGATGCGAAGAATCAGCGCGCGGAAGGCGTCGGTGATGATGTCGGCGGTGCGCTGCTTGAGGATGCCGTGTCGCAGGAGGGGCTGGAGGAGCGGGGCGCGGAGCTTGTCGTGAAGCTCGTGCTGGCAGCAGGGCGCGGCGAGAATCGCATGGCTGCCCCAGAGAATCCCCTGGGCGATGGCCTCATCCGTCGCCGTGTCGCAGGCGTGGAGGCTGAGGACGATGTCGGGCGGGGTGGCGGGGGCGAAGTCGGCGATCTTCGCCGAGTGGAACTCAATGCCCTCCCAGCCCAGTGAGTGCTGAAGCGCGGTGCAACTCCGGATGATCTCCTCGTTGGCGTCGATGCCGACGACGCGCGCGGGCAGTTGCCGGAGGTGGTTGAGGTAGTGGTAGGCGGCGAAGGTGAGGTAGGCGTTTCCGCACCCGCAGTCGACGATCTCGATGGGCGACGCGGCGGGGCCCTCGGCGGGGAGCACTCGCCCCATCAGCCGAAGGAATTCGTTGATCTGTCGGAACTTGCCCTGCATGGCCGCGCGCACCCGGCCGGAGGGGCCGACTATCCCGAGGCCCTGAAGGAAGGTGTCGCCGGCGTCGGCGGGGATGGGGTAGTGCTTGATGCGGTCGTGCGCGAGGTGGGCCGGCCGCTCGGGGAGGGAAGGCTTTGCTCTCGTCAGCGCCGCCTTGCCCTGCTTGGTGAGGCGCAGGTAGAGGTCGCCGGTGGTGGACTGGAGGTGGAACTGCCGGAAGGGCAGGGCGAGCAGCTCGTCGAGCTTCGCCTCGGCCTGGGCGCGGGTGAAGTTCTTCGTGGTGTCTTGCTTGCGGTCGAAGTAGGAGAACTGGAGCCGGCGGCGGCCCTGTACGAGGATGGGCCGCACGACGACTTTCATCCAGGGCGCGTCGGCGCCGCGGAGCTTGCCGGTGGCGGTGAGGCGCAGGAAGGTCTGCTCGTCGAGGGCGGCGTTTCTGACGGCTGAAAAATGATCCCTGTCTGCGTCGGCGCAGGAGCTTCTCATCGCCTACTCCGTTATTCCTGAAATAGACATGACGTCACCCTCCCTTCAGTTCCGTCAAAAGAGATGAGCTGCCTGTTTCTGATTCTCTGAGTCGCGAGCTCGGCGCCGACTACGCAGGGAATGTAGACCCTCCTCGCGGGAGCATCTGGAGGTAGCTCTGCAGCCGGCGCGCGTCGAGCTTGCCTGCGGCCGTCGCCTGGCGCACCGCGCAGCCCGGCTCGTCGCCGTGGGAGCAGTTGGTGAAGCGGCAGCGGCCGAGGAGGGAGGCGACTTCCGGAAAGGCGGCGTCGATGTGCTCCGAGCGGACCTCCCAGAAGCTCAACTGCCGCAACCCGGCGGTGTCGGCGACCCAGCCGCCGGAGGGGAGCTCGTGGAGGGTGATGGAGGTGGTGGCGTGGCGGCCCTTGTGAGTGACTTCGCCGACCTCGCCGACCCGGAGCTTGAGCCCGGGCGCGATGGCGTTCAGCAGGGACGATTTGCCCACTCCAGAGGGGCCGCAAAGGACGGAGCGGCGGTCCTTCAGTGCCGCTTTCAGTTCCTCCACCCCTTCGCGGCTTTCCGCCGAGGCGAACAGGAGGCGAAATCCACACTGGCGGTAGACAGCGAACCGCGCGCGCGGCGGTCCGCCGTCCACCAAATCAACTTTGTTTATGCAGATGAGCGGCTCCAGGTCACTGGCAACGGCCGCGACGAGGAAGCGGTCGAGCAGGAACAGGTCCGCCCGCGGCTCGGCGGCGGCGAACACGATGACGGCCTGGTCCACATTCGCCACCAGCGTCTGCTGGAGCGGCCGGCTGCCGGCGGCCCGCCGCGAGAAACCGGACTGCCGCGGCAGCACTTCCTCGATGACACCCCTTCCAGGCTCCAGCATGGCGATCTTGACGCGGTCGCCGGCAGCGACGGGCGCGACGCTCCGCTGCTTGTCCTTCTTCAGCTTACCTCGCAGCAGACACCGGACGAGGTGCCCGTCGACGAGCACGTCGAAGAGCGCGCCGCGATTCTCGATGACCGTGCCTTCGAACAGAGGTCCGATCATGCGGCGATCCCCGCCGACGCTCGAAGGCGCTTCTTCTGTTGAGGTGCGGCCGGCCCGCAATGCGGGCGGAAGACGAGTGATAGCACCGTTTGCTCTCCGTTGCATGGAATGGGGCGCCTGTGAGCCCGGCGCCGGGGAAAATGAAAAACGCCACGGGCCTCGTGGGCCTGTGGCGCAGCAAACGAAGAGCGCGGTGACTAGTTAGTCAGCGACTCAGCCGGCCTCCAGGTCTGTGAGGCAGTGACGGGATATTCGCTTCGTGGTGTATGCAATGGTTATCATATCGCTGCCTCCTTTCGCCTGAATGGCTGAATGAGTAGGCCTCAGTATACTGAGGGAAGGGTCTCGCGTCAAGCCGTGCCGCCGCTGATCACGCGATCGGTCATGTCTACTGATGCATGCGGTAGCCTCCGCCGACGTAGAGCAACTGCCCCGTCAGCCAGTGCGCCTGCTCCGACGCGAGGAACACGATCACGTCCGCGACATCCTCCGGTCGCCCGACGCGACGAAGCGGTGTGGTCGCCGCGATCTCAGCCTCCACGTCCGGGGTGATATAGCCCGTCTGGATCGGGCCCGGCGCGACGATGTTGACGGTGACTCCGTACTTGCCCATTTCTTTGGCTGCGGAGCGGCTGTAGGACTCGATGGCGTGCTTGCTGGCCGCGTAGCTGATGTTGCCGACGTGGGCGTGGGCGGCGTCGGTGCTGAGGTTGATGATCCGACCCCATGGCGCCTTCCGCGAGAGGTGGCGCCGCAGATACTCCGGCATCATCAGGGCGTACGCGCGAGTGTTTGTGGCAAACGTGGCGTCGATGTTCTCCGCTGTGGTTAGGCTCACGCCCGACCCTTCATCGGTCACGAGTGCCGGGTCAAACGTGTCGCACTGGCAGTAGGTGTGGTTGTTCACCAAGATGTCGATGGGGCCGAGTTCATTCTCGCAGACATCGAACAAGAGAGGCACGTTGGCTGCGTTCGCCAAGTCTGCTTCATGGGCGACGGCGGCCCCGCCAGCCGCGCGAATCCGCTCGACGACCTGCTCGCCCGACTGCTGGTGTATGGCTCGGTACAGCGCGTCGCCGCCGAGGCCATCTTCACGTGCCTTCGCAAGCTCCTCCTGCGAGTAGCGGCACCCCGGACGGAAGTAGGTGGCAAAGACCTTCGCTCCCTGCTCGCCGAAAGCCTCCGCCGTTGCCGCGCCGATGCCATGGTTGGCACCGGTAATGAGAACCACTTTCCCCTCGAGTTGTGGGTTGATCACCGCTTCTTCCTTTCTGTTTCGCGTGGGCGGATACACGGCTGTACTGACAGATCCCAAATGGAACGCCACGGGCCTCATCGGCCCGTGGCGCATAACAGAATAGACTGCTTGCTATCCTATCAAATGCTCATCCGGCACC
>CAZWRO010000038.1:9609-13155 GCA_964635365.1 uncultured bacterium
GGGGGCCTTGGTTCTGGCTGAAGGCGGCGCGGGCGCCGTTTTTCACCGGCAGTCTGGCGCCAATGCTGGTGGGAACGGCCGCGGCGTTCTATGAGGCGGGCGCGATTAACTGGCCGCTGGCGGGGCTGGCGCTGGTCGCGCTGGTGTGCTTGCACGCGGGCGCGAACCTGGCGAATGATTACTACGACCACGTCACCGGAAACGATGAGGTGAACGTGAGCTATGCGACCCCGTTCACCGGGGGTAGCCGGCTGATTCAGGACGGCAAGGTGCGGCCGTGGGAGATTCTGGCGGCGTCGCTAGTGTCGCTGGGGGCGGGGGCCGCAATCGGCGTCTATCTGGTGGTGGCGACCGGGTGGCCAGTGTTGGTGTTGGGAGTGGTGGGAATGGTGACGGGGTTCTGCTATACCGCGCCGCCGCTGAAGCTGGGCTACCGGGGAGTCGGGGAGATCTTCATCTTTCTCGATTTCGGGCTGCTGCCGGTGCTCGGGGCCTACTACGTGCAGACGCAGGCGTTTTCGGCCGGGGCGGGGGTCGGCGGCGCGTGCGTCGGGTTCTTGATGACGAACGTGTTGTGGATCAACCAGTTTCAGGACGCGGAGGCGGACGCGGCGGTGGGGAAGCGGCACTGGGTGGTGAGGCTGGGGCGGCGGGCCTCGGCGCGGGTCCACGCGGCGCTGTTCGCGTTGGCTTACGGGGCGATTGTCGGCGGGGTCGCCTGGGGGGCGCTGCCCCCGTGGGCGTTGCTCGGGCTGGTGTCGCTGCCGCTGGCGGCAAGGGCGAGCGTGACGTCACTCAGACACTATGATGAGCTCGGCAAGCTCACGCCGGCGAATGTGGGGACGATTGCCGTCCACCTGGCGACGAGCGTGTTGGTGAGCGCGGGGTTGGTGGTGGCGGGGGTGGCGTCGCGGGTAGGTTAGTCAGCCGGCGGCGTGCGGCCGGAGGCGCGGCGTGCCACGGCAAGCATCGCCTCGAAATCGTCCGGCTGGCGCGGGTCGGCAAGTGCGGCTCGGCTGCGCCGCGTGAAGCCACAGCGGAGGCAGCGGAGAACGACCATCCAGCCGCGCTTCGCGTCTGACTCAACACCTACCGGCGGCATGAGGCCGCAACACGACTCGGCGCGGTCGCCCGGCACGCGGTCGACGTGTTTGCTCCAGAGGCAGTGCGGACAGTGATTGCGAAACCCTCCGCGCGCCAGGGGCAGCACCTCGGCTCCGCAGTGCTCGCAGGTGAACCCGCGGTTCGTCCGGCCAACGAAGTTCTTTCTCTGGGTCACAGCCCACCCTCTCGGTACGAGCGTTGTCGTAACGAGGGGTGGGGTCCGGTTTGCTCTCCCCCGAAGGGTCCCGGGCTAGCAGCGTCAGAGGCCCATTCGCCGCCGACTTCTGGTGTCGGCGACTACTTTCGGTTCCGGCTTCCTCCCGGTATTGCAGCCGGGATTCCGAACCTCGGCCGGGGTTGATGGTTTGTCCCGGCCACTGCCCAGCGACGGCTCCGACGGCCGTCACTAGTCACCGATTGGCGTGTTTCGCTGCGCACCGGCGTCGGCGTCCTCCCCCACGGGGCTATGACCGACGCGACAGTGTCACCTCTATATCCTCCTTGAGAAGGATGACGGTCATTCCGTCACATCGACTGCTACAGAAGAATCGGGCCACCCAGGACTGCATCGCGGCATCGTCCACACTGGGAATCGCAGCAATGGGTTATCATGGGATTTTCGCGAATCGCCGCGGCGGCGACTGCGAGCGCAGCCTTGGCTGGGAGAATTCGCCACAGGCTTTCGCCGACTCTCCGCTCCTTCGTCAGGGGCGAGAGTATGGGCTCGAAGCCAGCAAACCCGTGGGAGCATCCGCCGACCTCGACCTGCATCGCCTGTCCGTCAGGGCTGTTGGCCCATCTTCGGAACGGATTGCGGCCGGCGAGCTGCTCGGCCACGTGCAGGAGCGTCATATTCTCGAGGCCCACGCCCATGAGAATCACGAAGCCATCGGCCTCGGCCAACGCCTCGAGCGGCGCCGAGACGCGCAACGGCGCTTGCTCCGCAATCAGCTTATTCGCGACTGGTCCGAGCGCGGCGAATGAGCACAGTGGGTGGTTCCCGCGCAGCCGCTCCGGCCTGGCGATCACTTCGGCCGCAACAGCGCCCATGTCACGTTCATCGATCTCCACTGTATCCGGAGTGTAGACACGGCCGATGCCTTCCGTCGGACCAGCGTAGGCTTCGTAGTCCCACCCGTTTCGTGCCGGCCGCGAATCCGTTGGAGGCACAGCGAACGTCCACGAGAAGGCCGGCACCATCACGGTGCATCCCTCGGCGAGGAGGCCGTCGACGACGGCCAGTGCGCCACCTTCGACTTTCCCGAAGGAGCGCAGGGAGGCATGAACGCAGAGCGCCCGACCGGAGAGGCCGAGTTGTCTCACGGCATCAGTAACGGTCTCTTTGCTAACCATACCGCCATCTCTCGCTTTCCGGCCGCGCTCGTCCGTTTGGAGCTTCCCCTATCGCTATCGCTGTTGCCGACACGATCGGCCGGCGTACACTGACTCCCGCCCAGCGGGCACGAAAGCTATCTCTTCCTCACCTTCCAGATGATGGTTGCGGGGACCATGCGCTGGCGTTTGGGCGCGTAGTAGGCTCCCCAGTCCTGGCCGCTGCCCTGCTCGACCGGCTCGGGCTCGATGATGTCCAGGACCTCGAGGCCGGCCGCGCGCAGGAGGCGATAGTACTCGCCGACGGTGCGCTGGTACTGTCGTACTCGGGGCCGTTCTTTGAGGCCTGTCTGCTCCCAACGATAGGAGTACTCGCCATCGAAGTAGCTGTGCTGGAGGCGAAGGTCTTTCTCGGCGAGGCAGTACCAGAACGGATGGTCGAGGCTGAAGACGAACAGGCCGCCGGGCTTGAGGACCCGCCTGACTTCGGAGAAGCATCGGTCGAGCCGCTTGACGTAGATCAGCGCGTAGGCGGAGAAGACGACGTCCTGGCTGGCGTCTGCGATGCGGGTGAGCTTTTCGACATTGCCCTGGTAGAAGCGGGCGGAGAGGCCGTGCTGCTTGGCCAGGCGGCGGGCGAACTTGACCTGCTCCTCGGAGAGGTCGAGGCCGGTGGCGATGGCGCCGCGGGCGGCGAAGGCGAGGCTGCACTGGCCGCCGCCGCAGCCGATCTCGAGGACGCGCTTGCCTTCGACGTCGCCGATGAGCTGAAGCTCGTCCTCGTTCGGGCAGTGCGGGCCGTAGTGGACGTAGTCGGTGGGGATGTTGTGTTCGGCCTGGTAGTGCGGTGAGATCTTGTTCCAGGCGACACGCATATTGGTGGGTTCAGCCATTCTCGTTGTCCTCACACTTTCGCCACCGCGACCTGCCGAAGGCGCCGGTCTAGAGAGTCTCTTGCGTCATAGTCATCCCGTAGTTGTCCACAGGAGCACTCTACGGTGTCTTTCGGGCCCGTTTCTTGCCTTACCGTGGTAATGGCAAGGCAAGAAACGCTTTAGTAGCACCAGATGGCCTTCACGGCCAGGCGGCGCACCCACTCGGGGGCGTTGG
>CAZWRO010000039.1:0-6267 GCA_964635365.1 uncultured bacterium
ACCTTCTGCCCGATCTTGGTTTCTGTGCCGGACAAGAGGCGACCGACGTTGGGCAGATGGCGGAGGATCACCAAGGCCGCCACGGCACACCAGAATACAACCCACTCCCACCGCTTTCCGGCCAGCGCCATGTACATAGGCACAGAGGCGGCGGCGGCCATGGATCCGACTGAGATGTAGCGTGTCAGGCCCACCAGAGCAAGCCAGACCGCGAGGGCGATGGCGGCTGCGGGCCAGCAGAGGCCGAGGAGCACGCCTGCGGTGGTAGTGACGGCGCGGCCCCCTCGGAAGCCGATAAAGATGGAGAAGCTGTGCCCGACAATGGGGGCGAGGGCCACGCCCAGCAGCCAGAGATCGATCTCCGGCGCGCTCCACGCGGTCAGCAGCGCGCGCCCGACCAGCACCGGCACGAGGCCCTTCAGGGCATCCGCCGCCAGCACCAGCGCGGCGGGCCTCCAGCCCAGCACCCGCAGCACGTTGGAGAATCCGATGTTGCCGCTGCCGTACTTGCGGACGTCGACTCCCCGCCAGAGGCGGCCGACGATGACGCCGAAGGGGATGCTCCCGATAAGATAGGAGCCCAGCAGCAGCAGCGCGATGCGCATGGCTCAGCGCCTCCTCTCGCGATCGCGCCGGTGCGCCTTTCGCACCAACAGTCGAATCGGCGTTCCCTCCAGCGCGTAGCGCGCTCGGACCTGATTCTCGAGGTAGGCGAGATGAGAGAAGTGCGCCAGCTCGGGGTTGTTGACGAAGAGGGCCAGGGTGGGGGGCCTGGTGCTGACCTGGGTTACGTAATAGATCTTGAAGGCCTGGCCCTTGCGGGAGAGCGGGCGCCTCCAGGTGGCTTCTTCGAAGATGCGGTTGAGCTCTGCGGTCTGGAAGCGAAAAGCGTGCTGCTCGGCGGCCTGGACGGCGGTGCCGAGGAGGGCGTCGAGGCCACGGTGCTTCAGCGAGGAGATAAACACGACGGGCACGTAGCCGATGGCGGGGAGCCATGACTGCACCTCGCGCGCGAAGTCCTTGAGCAGGGTCTGCTCGACGTGTCTGTCCATATCGTCGGTCACCCGCAGGTCCCACTTGCTGACCACGAGCACCTGAGCCTTGCCTTCTTCGTGGGCGCGTCCGGCGATGCGCTTGTCCTGGTCGGTGAGGCCGGCGGCGGCGTCGATCAGCGTGAGCGCCACGTCGCAGCGTTCGATGGCGCCGAAGGCCCGCAGCACGCTGTAGTACTCGAAGGCCTCTTTGACGCGGCTCTTCCGCCGCACTCCCGCGGTGTCGATCAACACCAGGGAACGACCTTCCCACTGGAAGGGCATGTCGATGCAGTCGCGCGTGGTGCCGGGGACGGAATCGACCACTGCGCGGTCTTCGCCGATGATGGCGTTCAGCAGGGAGGACTTGCCCACGTTCGGACGGCCGACGATGGCGATGCGAATGATGTCTTCGTCCTCGGGCGGGGGCTCTGTCTCGGGCAGGTGTTCGGCGACGCGATCCAGCAGCTCGTGGATCTCCAGCCCGTGGGCGGCGGAGATGCCGACCACTTCGCCCAGAGCCAGGGAGTAGAAGTCGGGTAGGCCCTCTTCCCGTCGCCGACTGTCCACCTTGTTGGCCGCCACCACCACGGGCTTGCCGGTCTTCCGCAGCATGTCCGAGACGTCTTCGTCGAAGCCGGACAGCCCCTCCTTGGCATCCACCAGGAAGATAATCACGTCCGCCTCTTCGATGGCGAACTCCGCCTGCCGGACCACCTCGGAATGCAGGTGATCGCCCGATATTTGCAGGCCTCCGGTGTCGATGAGGGTGAAGCGCTTTCCGTCCCATTCGCAGTCGGCGTAGATGCGGTCGCGGGTGATCCCCGGGGTAGGCTCTTCTATGGCAATCCGCCTCCCGGCGAGCCGATTGAAGAGCGTGGACTTCCCGACGTTGGGCCGACCGACGATGGCGACCACACCGCGGTCTCGGGGGGCGCTCATCGCGGGGCCCTCTCCCGATCGTGCCGGCGCAGGGCGGCGGTCGCCTCCCGCGGGGAGCCGGCGACGAGCACGGAAGCGTCAACCTTCTTTGAGAGTTCGTCTGTCGTCATTCCGTCCAAGAATCCCTCGCCTTCTCTGATTGCAGTCTTCGGCACCAGCACCACGTCGCCTGTTCTCTCGCGGCGAAGCGCGCGGGCGACGTCGCGGCCGGCGAGCAGGCCGGCGGTGTTCACGGAGCGTCCCAGCAGACGATTCTCCACGACGCAGACTTTCGCGCTAACACTCCCCCCGGTTTCGAGCTTGCACGCCAGGGCCTGCACCAGTTCGGCCGCCGCCTCCCCGGTGACGAGAGTGGCCCGGAGCGGACGCGGCAAGCGCAGCGGTCGGAGCCGCTTGAGCCCGTCCAGGAAGAGCCGCACGCCGCCGATGCCGTTAGCGAGCTGCGGGAATCCCTCGTAGACTGCGCGGCCGGGAACCGGAAGTTGCGCGGCGAGGTAGAGCTCGTCGGCGGCGAACACGAGGCGCGAGCCCAGCTCCTTGAGGTAGGCGCGCTGCCGGCTCCGAACGAAGCGCACGAGCTGTTCGGCCTGCTGAGGCGAGACCGGCCGCAGCGGAGCCAGGCCGCGCCGGTGTTTGGTGAGGCCCACCGGCACCAGGCCGATGGAACGCACGCCCGGGTGCAGGGAGGCGAGGTCGGTCACCGTTCGCGCTAGGTGTTCTCCGTCGTTGATTCCGGGGCAGACGACTATCTGGCAGTGGAACTCGATCTGCTCTGCTATGAGATTCCTCATGTCGAGCAACACGTCACCCGTCGCGCGGCCGAAGATCGACGCTCTCACCTCCGGCTCGGTGGCCTGCACGGAGACATAGAGCGGCGAGAGGTGGAGGCGCGCAATGCGCGTAAGGTCGGAGGACGTCAGATTGGTGAGCGTGATGTAGGTGCCGTGGAGAAAGGAGAGGCGGTAGTCGTCGTCGTGCACGTAAACGGCGGGGCGCAGGCCCGCCGGCAGCTGATCCACGAAGCAGAAGGGACAGTGGTTTCGACAAGTACGAAGGCCGTCGAAGACGTCGCGCTCGAAGCGGATCCCGAGGTCTTCGTCGACCTCCTTTTCGAGGCGAAGGAGATGTCGCCGGCCGTTCCTGCCCGCAACCGACAGGCGCACGTGGGTTTCCGCGGTCAGGAATCGGTAGTCGATGTAGTCGAGGGGCGCCCGCCCGTTGACGCGCACGATCCTGTCTCCGGGCGCGACTCCGGCCTCCGCCGCGGCGCTGCCCGGCCTCACCCCGTCTACCACGGCCGGCCGCGGGGTTTTCATTGCCGCTCGGCCTGGCGCCCCACCTCGCGCAGTCGCTCCACGACTTCGGCGATGATCCATTCCGGAGTGGAGGCGCCCGCCGTCACCCCCACCCTACCCGCGCCCTGGAACCATTCGGCGTCGATCTCGTCGGCGATCTCGAGGTGATGAGTCGGGGTGCCTGTGGCGGCGCAGATCTCTCTGAGGCGAGCGGTGTTGGCGCTGATCCTGCCGCCCACCACCACCATGACGTCCACCTCCGCGGCGAGCTGACGGGCGGTTTCCTGTCGGTCGGCGGTGGCCTCGCAGATGGTGTTGAACACGCGCAGCTCGCGGCAGCGGTCGGCCAGCGCGGCGGCGACCTCGTGCAGCGTTTCCGGTCGCTGCGTGGTCTGCACCACCAGGCCGCGGCGCTCGCGGAGGGGCAGGGCGGAGGCCTCTTCAGCGCTCGACACGATCTCCGCCTGGCCGCCGGCGCGGGCGGCAAGGCCTTCCACCTCCCGGTGCCCCGGGTCTCCCAAGACCACGACCTGATAGCCGTCTTCGGCCAGGGCGACGATGTGGGCGTGGGCGCGACGCACGAAGGGACAGGTGGCGTCGATGACTTCCAGCCCCCCGCGCCGGGCCTCCTCCTCCACCTTGGGGTCCACGCCGTGGGCGGGAAGGACGACCGCGCCGTGCTTCACCGCCTCCAGGGAGCTAACTTGCTCCACGCCGCCCTCCCGGAGGCGCGCGATCTCCTGGGGATTGTGGATGAGGGCGCCCAAGGTGTAGACGGGACGCGACTGGTCCCTCGTCGCCCCCGACAGCAGCTCTAGGGCTCGCTTCACGCCAAAGCAGAATCCGGCGTTCTCGGCGACGACGATTTCCACGAGGCCTCCGCGATCAGCCGCTCACTCGACCGACGAAAGCCGCGATGCGCGACAGGGCTTCCTCGAGCAGCGGCATGGAAGTGGCGTAGGAGCAGCGCACGAATCCCTCTCCGCAGGCCCCGAAGGCGGTTCCCGGCACCACCGCGACCTCCTCCTCGCGCAGCAGGCGCTCGGCGAACTCTTCGGAGGTCAGGCCGGTGGCGGCGATGGAGGGGAAGGCGTAGAAGGCGCCGCCGGGCTCGAAGCACTTCAGGCCCATTTCGTTCAGCCGCTTGAGGACGACGCGGCGACGCTGGTTGTATTCCCGACGCATGCGAAGCACTTCATCGTCGCAGGTGCGGAGCGCCTCCAGGGCGGCCTCCTGCGCGGTGGTCGGGGGGCACATCACGGTGTAGCTGTGGACCTTGGTCATGGCGGCGATGAGCTCCGCGGGGCCGGCGGCGAAGCCGAGCCGCCAACCCGTCATGGCCCACGCTTTGGAGAACCCGCCGACCAACAGGGTGCGCGCCTTGGCGTTCCCGATGGAGGGCACGGGGAGATGGTCGCCGTCGTAGGTGAGCTCGGCGTAGACTTCGTCGGATATGAGCAGGAGGTCGCGCTCCTCCGCGTAGGCGACCATGGCTTCGAGCGCGGCCCGGTCCATGGTGGCGCCGGTCGGGTTGTTGGGGTAGCAGGTCAGCAGGGCCCTGGCCTCGCCGCCGTCGGCGGCCTCCAGCGCCTCCCGCTGCACCCGGAAGCCGTGCTCGGCGGAGGTGGTGACGGGAATGGCGCGACCGCCGGCCAGCACCGTGCAGGGGACGTAGGAAACGAAGCAGGGCTGGGGGATGAGCACGCCGTCTCCTGGTTCGAGGATGACGCGGAGCGCGAGGTCGATGGCCTCGCTCGCTCCGATGGTGACGACCAGCTCTTGCTCGGGGTCGTAGTCGAGCCGGAAGCGCTGGCTGAGGTAGCGGGAGATTTCCTCGCGAAGCTCCTGGGTGCCGCGGTTAGGGGTGTAGTGGGTGTGCCCGCGCTCGAGGGAGTAGACGGCCGCCTCGCGAATCCGCCAGGGGGTCACGAAGTCCGGCTCCCCGATGCCGAGCGAGATCGCCTCCGGCATGCGCTCGACGAGCTCGAAGAATCGCCGGATTCCGGAGGGCGGGAGGCTTTCGACGCGTCGGTTAACGCGGGACTTGATCTCTGTCACGTTCGCTTTCCCCAGCTAGGGTGTAACCGACAGTCGCTTGACGCCCTGTTGGTCGACCATTTGGTCGCCGTCGATCTTGTAGCGCTTGAGGACGAAGTGCGTGGCGGTGCTGAGCACCTGATCCAGCGGGGCGAGCTTCTCGGCCACGAAGAAGGCGACCTCGCGCATGGTCTTGCCCTGCACGACGACGAGCAGATCGTAGGTGCCGGACATGAGATAGAGCGAGTGCACCTCGGGGAACTTCATGATCCTCTCGGCGACGGCGTCGAATCCGACGTCTCGCTCGGGGGAGACGCGCACCTCGATGAAGCCGAACACGTGCTCGGCCCCCGCCTTCTCCCAGTCGATCACGGTCTTGTAGCGACGGATGACCTTGTCGGTTTCGAGCTTGGCGATGATCTTCTTGACTTCGGCCTCGGATTGCCCGGTTCGTTCGGCGATCTGGGCCGGCGTGAGCCTGGCATCTCGGTCCAGCAGTTCGAGTATCTCTTCCATTGCGCCCGTCACCTCGCTACTTGTGGATGGCTCGCCCCAGCACGTCCTCCGAGGCCTCCATGATCGGCTCGGAGAAGCTGGGATGGGCGTGAATCATCTCGCTAAGGGTATGCGCGGTGGCGCCGGTCTTCAAGGCCAGCACCACCTCGTGGATTAGGTCGGTGGCGTGAGGCCCGACGATGTGGCCTCCGATGACTTTCCCCGTCGCGCCGTCGGCCACGATCTTGGCCAGCCCTTCTCTCTCCCCGTCGGCCACCGCCTTGGCGGCGGCGCGGAAGTGGAACTTGCCGACCTTCACGTCGAGGCCTTGCTCCCGGGCCTGCGCCTCGGTGAGGCCGGTCGAGCCGACTTCCGGGTGAGTGTAGATGGCGGAGGGGACGGCCGAGTAGTCCATCTCGGCGTCGCCGCCGGTGGCGTTCGCCACGGCCACCTTGCCTTCGGCCGAG
>CAZWRO010000039.1:6367-9240 GCA_964635365.1 uncultured bacterium
CATCTCGGCGTCGCCGCCGGTGGCGTTCGCCACGGCCACCTTGCCTTCGGCCGAGGCGACGTGAGCGAGCAGAATTCCCCCGATGGCGTCGCCGCAGGCGTAGACGCCGGGCACGTTCGTCTCCATGCGGCCGTTAACTTTAATGGTTCGCCTCTCCATCTCGAGGCCGGCCTCGGCGAGGCCGAGGCCCTCGGTGGCGGGCCCGCGCCCGACGGCGGAGAGCACCAGCTCCGCCTCCACCTCGCGCTCCTCTCCCCCCTGAGCGAACTGCACCACGTGCTTGCCGTCGCGCTCGGTGACGGCCGACACCCGCGCGTCGGCGAAGACGTCGATCTTGCGCCGGCGGAAGGCCCTTGCCAGCTCGGCCGACATCTCCTCGTCTTCGAGCGGGATGATGCGCGGGAGCATCTCGATGATGGTGACCTTGGAACCCATGGCGTTGAACACTTCGGCGAACTCGACGGCGATGACGCCGCCGCCGATGATGGCCAAGCTCTGGGGGATATGGTCGATGTCCAACATTTCGTCGCTGGTGAGCACGCCCGGGAGGTCCAGGCCCGGCAGCGGCAGCCGCGCCGGAACGGAGCCGGTCGCCAGCACCACGCGGTCGGCGGTGACGGTTTCTTCCTTGCCCTCGGTCTCCACGGCGATGACGTGCGGCTCGGCCAGCCGGCCCTTGCCCCGCACCACCTTAATGCCGTTCTGCTTCATGAGGTACTCGACGCCTTTGACGAGCTGGCCGACGACCTGGGTCTTGCGCCGTATGACCTGCGGCCAGTTGATGGCTTTGAACTCGGCCTCGACGCCGAACTGGTCGAGCTGCCGGGCCATGCGGGCGGCTTCCGCGCACCGCAGGAAGACTTTGCTGGGCACGCAGCCGCGGTTGAGACAAGTTCCGCCGAGCGCATCCATTTCAACCAGGGTTACTTCGGCGCCCAACTGGCGGGCCCTTATCGCCCCGACATATCCGGCCGGGCCGCCTCCAAGTATCGCCACTCGATTCACGTTTGCTGCTCCTATTGCAAATGCGACTAGGAGCTTGTTGCTCCTAGTGCGGATGGGACTAGGACGTCGACGGGCTTTCGGAGGTGGCCTCCGGCCCTTCTCCCTCCAGAAGCTCCTGCTCGAGGGCGGAGATGTGCCGCTCGGCAATGGGATCGCCGGGGAAGCGTTCGAGCAGCGCCCGCCATTCGGCCAGGGCCTCCTGCTTCCGGCCGGCTCGCTCGAGGGCGTTGGGCAGCATGTGCTGCACCGTCCTCGGGGCCTCTCTCTCCACGGCCTTGCGGAACTGAGCGATGGCCTCGTCATACCTCTCGTGGATCCAGTAGTACATGCCGAACTCGTGATAGATCTCGTACCGCTCGGGGTTGGCCTCGATGCCGGCTCGGAAGAGCTCGATGGCCTCTTCGTCCCGGTCACTGCTCCACAGGAGGTAGGCCGGGCCGGTGTAGGCGTCGACGAAGTGCGGGTCGATCTCTATCACCTGACGGGCGATCCGGAGGCACTCGTCCCACTCTCCGGCGTGGAAGTACTCCTCTGTGCCCAGCCAGAGCAGGTCTACGAGGAAGTCGCGGCTTTCCGCCACCTTCTGCTCGGCCTCCGCGGCGGGGAGGGGCGTCGCCTCGGCGGCCGGCTGCTCGGCGGCCCAGAGGGGAGCCGCGCAGGTGAGGAGCAGCATTGCGGCAGCTACCTTAATCATGGCGACAGTTGTCTTCGTCATAATGGGATTCACCCTCACATGGTGGAATTCGGGCCCACGACCACCGTGGTTCCCGCATTCTACTTGATTTCCAGGTCGGGAACAAGGGAGCCGGGGTTGGGGAGCTCACGCGCCTCGTTAGGCGAAGGGCAGGCGACGACGCAGCGCGGGAGAGAGCCCGGCCGCCAGCCCGGCCTTGGCCGCGTCGATGGCCATGAACGGAACCACGGACTGGGCGAGGACGACGATGACTCCGGAGGCGGTGCCGATGGCCGCGCCCCAAGCAGCATACCAGGCGGCGCCGAACAGGTGTATCACGACCACTCCGCTGAGGCAGGCGGCGAAGGAGCCGCCCGTTCCGCGTTCCCGCAGCCTGTGGGAGATCGCACCAACCACCAGAGCGGCGACGGGGAAGCCCAACAGATAGCCCCCGGTCGGGCCGGTCAGCGCGGCCGGGCCGCCCCCGTAGGCGAAGACGGGAAGGCCCATGGCGCCGGCGGCGAGGTACTGGACTTGGCTGATGAAACCGAGGCGCGCTCCCAGGACGCCGCCGGCCAGCAGAACCACGAACACCTGCCCCGTAACCGGCACCGGGGTGAACGGCAGAGGCACCTGCACCCGCGCGGCGATGGCGGTGAGGCCGGCGAAGGCGGTCGCGGCGGCCAGCTCCACGGCCACTCGACGTCGCGGTAGGGCTTGCTCCAGCGTTGCCTTCATCGTTTCACCTCGGTATCTCTGATTGCCGGGCTTTGGCTGTCTGCGTCGGTCCCGTTTGTGACGCCCCTAGAGGGCGCGGCGACAACGGAGC
The DNA here is from genome assembly GCA_964635365.1 of uncultured bacterium. Taxonomy (GTDB): domain Bacteria; phylum Armatimonadota; class Hebobacteria; order Hebobacterales; family Hebobacteraceae; genus CAZWRO01. The sequence goes on from CAZWRO010000039.1 coordinate 8,875, forward strand.
CGAAGCAGTGGATTGGGCTTTCTGCCTGTCGGGGGTCGGTTCCTGTCGCGGACGGGGAGTTGAGTGTCGATGAAGCCAAAGGTGCGCGCTACCGCAATCTTGATCGAGAACGACGCCATCTTGCTGGTGGAACAGCAGGTCTCATCGTCTCGCGGCTGGTCGCTGCCGGGCGGCACGCTCGAAGGCGGCGAGACGCTGGAAGAGTGTCTGCGCCGCGAAGTCAGGGAAGAGACGGGCCTGATCGTCGAGCTGGAGAGATTGCTCTACGTTTGCGACCGCATGGAAACCGACGGCCAGGTTCTGCACATCACTTTCGCCGTGAGGAAGCTCGGGGGCGATCTGAAAGTGGGCCTGGAGCCGGAGGCG
>CAZWRO010000039.1:9340-12781 GCA_964635365.1 uncultured bacterium
CGACGTATCCCACTTCTTCCAGGCGCGTCATGTGAGATGACAGGTTGCCTTTGGTAAGGCCGAGCGCGTTGAGGAGAAAGGTGAAGTCGGCGCTGTCCACGCCGGACAGCAGCATCAGAACGCGCAGCCGAGTGGGCTGGTGAACGTTGGGGTCGAGCTTGGTCATGCTCTGTCTGCTTGCGCCTCGTCCGCCGTATCCGCGGCGAGTGTCCGCAGCCGGCGAAGCGCGACGCGGCTGTAGATGTGTCCGGCGAGGGCGGCGATGAATCCGTAGTTGACTATCCAGAATATGTCCAAGGGGGCGCGTTCGCCGCCGAAGCTGATCGGTACACCGGCCAGAATCAGAACGCCGTGCAGCCCGTATAGCATGGGCCAGAGGAACATGAAGGGGCTGCGGGGTTGCGCCCGCAGCTTCAGCCCCAGGTAGAGCATGAACGGAACTGCGTAGGCAGCGGAAATGGGCTGTGCGTAGCGAAGTGGGAGAAGACCGCGCTGCGTGAGCAGCAGTTGGCAGACGAGCAGCAGTAGCATGACGAGACCGGAAAGGGCCGGCACTCGCGGGGACACACCGGTTTCCGTTCCGTCGACGGAAACGCGGCCTTCGCCGCGGTAGAGCCACTTGGTGAGGCCGGGCACGACGCGGCGCGCCCCCCAGAAGGTGTACCAAAGCAGCCCGCCGAGGAAGACCCACACGGCGAACAGCGTAATCCACGTCAGCGGCAGATTCTCACTTCTGAAGGCATAGACGTTGAGACGAACCAGGCCGTAGATGACCCCGGCCCCGGCGAGGATGATTCCAAGGCTTACCAGCGTGTACAGCGTTCTGTTCTCCGCGTAGCGCCGCGCCCACCTCGGGATGTCGCGGAGCTGGTCATCTCTCGTCCCCGCCTCAACGTCGGTGTCTGACCTCATGGCCATTTCTCCCTAGTCCCTGCTCGGATTCCTTGCACGACATGCAGATTAGTTTGTACCACAAACCGCTGTGATTGTCAAGGGCTTGGGGAGCAGTAACGGAACTGGCGCGAGGGCGAGAGGCGGGGATCGCCGGCCTACTCTCTCCTGCGGAGCGCCTCTCGCAGGGTGATGATCAGCAGGCGCGGGAGCGCCCACATCCGCGGCAGACGCCGCGGCTCTCTCAGCACGCGGTAGAGCCACTCCAGACCGGCGGCCTGCATCCAAGGGGGCGCCCGGTGGACGCGGCCCGACAACACGTCGAAGCTGCCGCCAACACCGATGGCCACCGGGACCTTCAGCTCGGTGAGGTGCCGGCGGATCCACCTCTCCTGTCTTGGCGCCCCGAAGGCGACGAAGAGGATTTCGGGCTTCGCCTCGGCTATCGCCTTCACCACGCCCGGCTCCTCCGCCGGCGTGAAGTAACCGTGGTGGGTTCCGACGATTCGCAGCCCGGGATATTTTGATTGCAGCACCTGGGCCGTCTTTTCGGCCACGCCAGGCTCGGCCCCCAAGAGGTAGGCGGAGTAGCTGCGCTGGGCGGCGCGGGCGCAGATTTTCTCCATGAGGTCAATGCCGGAGACGCGCTCGGTGACCGGCAGGCCCAGCACGCGGGCCATCCATACCACGCCGCGCCCGTCGGCGGTGACCATGTCGGCGCTCTGCATTATCTTCTGGAACTCCGGGTCATCGCGCGCGCGGACGATGCCGGGGGTGTCGGAGGTGACGACCATGTGGGGAGAGCGCTCGGCGATGAACCGATCCACGCGGTCGAGGGCGGTCTCCATATCCATGCGCGCCAGAGGCACGCCGAGCATGTCTAGGCTTTCTTCGGTGCTGGCCTGTGGCTCCGAAGCAATGCGCGCCAGACAGAAGAAGAAGACAAATCCGACGAGCAGGGCGGCGGCCAGCAGAGCGAGCTTCACCACAAACGTGATCTTCACCAACAGCACCAGCGCCAGCGCCACCGCGCAGAGGTAGAGCGTGGCCCCGTGGAAGAGCAGGGCCGTGCGCCTGGGGTTTAACCCGGTGCGGATGAGGGCTTCGTGCAGCGCTTCGCGCCGCTGACCCAGGGCGAGGCGGGGCCGGCCTTTGCCCGCCCCGTAAACGATGGCGTAGGTGGTTTCGCCGACGGGCACGCCGAGGGCCAGCAGGGGCAGGCCCAGCACTAGAAAGGCGGTGTTCTTCAGGAGTCCGACGATGGTGATCGCCCCCAGTGCGAAGCCGAGGGCCCAATGCGCGGAGCTGCCCATGGTAGGATAGTCGCGCCGGGCGGCTCCGGCGGCGACGGCGGCCACTATCAGCCCGAGGGCGCCGGCGGCCGGCGCCGACCGGGAGGGTCCCACGAGCAGGGCGGCGGCGGCGAAAGTGGTGGCGACGATGGCTATCAGTCCGGCGGTGAGATGCGGGAGGCGACGGCAGAGCACCACCGCGTAGGTCACTGCGAGCAGCCAGGCGATGCTGGTCGGGGCGGACCAGGCGCCGAGCTGAATCATGTGCGGGGTGAAGGGCGGCTTGATCTCATCGACGACGATGCCGAGGGAGACGCCAACCCAGGCGAGGCCCGCGGCCAACACAATCTGCACCAGCCGCGGTAGGCCCAGGAGGTCGTTCAGGAGGCCGGCGAAGCCCCCCAGCACCACCAGCAGGGCGACTGCGCGCAGCTCCGGGGCGTCGCCGCCGAGAACTAACACCGGGAGGGAGAAGGCGAGGGTAATGCTGAGGCCGGAGAGGGCCCACTGTTTCCGCGGGCGAACGCCGGGCGGGAGCGCCTCCCCGGCGAGTTGTCGCAGTCGGCGGCCGATCACATAGGGCGTCAAGAAGGCGATGAGGAACGAGAGCCCGACCGCGAGTGCGGCTGCGGTCGGCTGGAGGCGTCCGGTTGACCCATCCAGCAAGTGCATCACGCCGGCCCCCGCGACGGGGACGCAGACTACGTCCCCGTCTGATAGTCAGCCAGATACCGCTCCTGCTCCGGTGTGAGCGTGTCGATGACGATACCCATCTCCGCCAGCTTCAAGCGCGCCACTTCCTCGTCGATCTCGCGCGGCACGGGGTAGACGCGTTTTTCCAGGGACTTCCCGTGCTTAGCGAGGAAGGCGGCGCAAAGAGCCTGGTTGGCAAAGCTCATGTCCATCACGCTGGGTGGATGGCCTTCGGCGGCCGCCAGGTTGACCAGGCGACCCTCGCCGAGCAGATAGATGCGCCGTCCGTCGGGCATGACGTGCTCGTCCGCCATGGGACGCATTCGGCGCACGGAGGTGGCCATTTCCTTGAGGACCGGGAGGTCGATCTCGACGTCGAAGTGGCCTGCGTTGCAGACTATGGCGCCGTCTTTCATGGCCTCGAAGTGCTCCCGGCGCAGCACCGAGCGATCGCCGGTGAGGGTGACGAACACCTCGCCCCAGCGCGCCGCTTCGGAGAGCGGCATCACCAGGTGGCCGTCCATCGCCGCCTCCAGCGCGCGCAGCGGATCGACCTCGCAGACCG
>CAZWRO010000040.1:0-1938 GCA_964635365.1 uncultured bacterium
CTGTGCCGCAGGTGCGAAATGGCCTCGAGGTGATTCAGGCCTACGCAGAACTGCCTCGCAACACCTTCCCCGAATGGTCCGCCAAGCTCGGACTGTACGATTTCAGGCAGCTGCTGGCCGCCTCTGATTAAAAGCTGTTTCACAACCTTCTCTCAAACGTGTGAAACAGCATGACAAAAAGCTCTCTAATAACCTCCCCTCGAAGTTATCAAATGCGCTCTAGCGATGTCCCCCGCTACTCGTCGCCTCAGGCCCCAGCAGTCTTCGCAGGTCCTCCTGAAACACGAATTCCTTCCCGCAAACCGGGCACGGCCCATGCGGCACGGTGACCCACCCGTTCGTCCACACCCCGCAGTCGAACCGGACGCCTTCCTCCGCGAGCGTGACCGGGCAAACGCCGTAGATGGCATGGAATCCCTCGAACGTCTGGCAGCCGTCGCTGGTGCGGCCGCACTCCGGGCACTCGAACTTCGGTGAGATTAGCGTGCCCCGGGAGAACTGGTAGCCGAGGAAATCCACGCCTGACCGACAGTGAAGGCAAGTCGCTCCGTCGAGGCGCGTAAAGTTGACCCGCAGGAACTGGAGACCGTGACGCATGCCCGTCAGCTCGTCGCGGTAATCCGTCGGCAATTGCACCAGCTTTGGAAGAGGCAGGCCGATGGACTCCATGTTCTCGTGGAGGCGCGGCACGATGACTGTGATTCTCCGGCCGAGCGTGGACCGGCCGATGGGTTCGGCGGCGTTGGGCAGCGCGCTGCAGAACAGTACCAGCACGGCCGCCAGAATCACCCCCAGCGCGACCCCGAAGGCGGCGCCCCCGATCCGGTTGGTGGACTTCGGCAGCTCGTGCCGCGCGGCCAACGTGGAGATCCCCCACCCCACGAGCACCACGGCCGCGACGGCCACCACGGAGAATCCGATCGGCCCAGAGACTGTGGGTGGCAGTCCAAACCAGCGGAGCGGAAAATCGACGATGGGGTAGGCCAGGGAGCCAACTCCCAGACCCACCACGAGGGTGACGATGTCGCCAGCGGAGGAGATGAGGCCGCGCCTGGCGCCCGAGAGGGCGCAGGCCGCCACCACCACGAGGATGAAGAAGTCGACCTGATTCATGGGCTGCGAGTCCGCCGGCGGCCTTTCGAAGGCCTCACTGCAGCCCGCAATCCATGGGGCTCACGTGGAGCTGAACGCCGGCCTCCGCCCGCAATCGGCCGCCCGACTTGCGCAGGCAGTTCAGGGTTTGCTCTGGACCGCGGCCTATCGGAATGACGAGACGGCCTCCCTCTCGCAGCTGCTCGATGAGGGCCACCGGCACTCGCTCCGTGGCGCAGGTCACGACTATAGCGTCGTAGGGTGCGTGCTCCGGCCACCCCTGGCACGCGCGTCCGGTATGGCATCTGACCGAGGAGTATCCGCGCGCGCGAAGCCGATCGCTGGCCGCGCGGGTGAGCGTGGGGCGAATGTCGATTACGAAGACGTGGGGAGTGATATCGGCGAGCACGGCGCTGTGATAGCCTGAGCCGATCCCAATCTGCAACACTCTCATGCCTGCCTGAGGATCTATCAACTGGGTCATCAAGGCGATGGCGTAGGGAGGGGTGGCCACCCGGCCGGAGCCTATCGAAAGCGGGCAGTCGTCGTAAGCGTGGAGGCAGTCGGTCTGGGCGAAGAAGAGGTGACGCGGCACTCGGCCCATGGCTGCGAGCACGCGCGGATTCCGGATCCCCTGCCGGCGCAGATATCTGACCATCGCCGCGCGTTCCGCGGCGTAGTCAACTGCTCCCGCACTCGCCAGACAGGTGTTCCCAGATGCAGCAGCCACGAGAAGCAATGCGACCAAGATGAGCTTACACGGCCTCCAGCTCATGGGACCTCTGTCAGATTAACGCCCAGTGACGGCCTACCCAACCGATGCTTCTTCTAAACGTTCGGTTCCTG
>CAZWRO010000040.1:2038-9726 GCA_964635365.1 uncultured bacterium
GGCTGATCGAGCCATGAAGCAGTATGTGATAGTCGGCGGAGGCGTTGCGGCAACCCGGGCCGCAGAGCGGATTCGAGAGATCCACCGCGAAGACCCCATCACTCTCCTTGCAGAAGAGGAGCGGCCCTTCTATATGCGTCCCCTGCTCGCCGACTTCGTGGCGGGTAGAATAGACGGAGACAGGCTGTGGCGGACCTTCGAGACCGCCGCCGAATCGAAGCGCATATCGGTGGTGGCGGGACAGCCCGTGGTGGCCATCGACCGACCCGGCCAGTCGGTCGAGCTGGCGAACGGAGAGAAGGTTTCCTACGACGCGCTCCTCGTGGCTACCGGCGTGAAGCCGCGGCTTCCCAAGATACCAGGCGTGGAGCTGGAGGGCGTAACGGCTTTCAGCACCTATGCGGAGGCGGTGAAAGTTTCCGCGTGGGCCTCCGACGCGAAGACCGCGGTGGTGATTGGCCGAGGGCTCCAAGGGGTAGAGCTAACACGAGCGCTCCGCCTGCGCGGCCTGGCCGTGACCATGCTAGTGCCGGATGAGAGCCCCTGGTTCCCGGCGCTCTTCACCGTCAAGGGCGAGCTGGTCGAGCAGAAGCTGAAGCAGCACGGCGTCGATGTGATTGCCCTGGACACAGCCGCCGAGCTGGTCGCCCAGCGGGACCGCGTGGCCGGAGTCAAGACCCGGGAGGGACGGGAGCTGGAGGCCGACATCGTCGGCTTTGCGCTCGACCAGCGGGCCTGCACGGAGTTCCTGGTAGGCTCCGGCATTTCGCTGGCGGACGGCGTTATCGCCGACGCTGGTCTGCAGACGACCGATCCGAAGGTGTACGCGGCGGGCGACGTGGCCCAGATAGAGCACGACGGGAAGCGCAGACCCATCGGCTACGGCTGGCTCCGGGCCCTCTCTCACGGCGACGCCGCCGGACGCAACCTTTCCGGCGAAGCGGCGGAGGTGGAGGGGGGAGGCGAGTCCGAGGCGCAAGCCCTCTATGGAACCTCCTTGCTCGCCAGGTGGGAATAGCCGGACGAAGAAATATTAGTTCGGACCCATGGGGAGGCCGGATACTAGGCCCTCCCCTGCTCCGCGCCCCCGGCGCAGTCGGTGGCGCGCCGGTTCGGCCTTAAGACAGGAACGGCAGGCAAAGCGATGAGTAGATACGGAATCGTGTCGAAGCGGCCCATGGCACCCACCGTCACGCTGATGGAAGTCGAGGCGCCCAGAGTCGCCCGTAAGGTGCAAGCCGGGCAGTTCGTGATGATTCGCGTCGAGGAGTCGGGCGAGCGCATCCCGCTCACAGTGGCGGACAAAGACCCGGACAAGGGCACCATCACGCTGGTCTTCCAGGCGGTCGGCTACACCACCCGAAGCTTGGCCGGCCTGGAGGTCGGCCAGGCGCTGGCCGACGTGCTCGGACCCCTCGGCAAGGCGACGGAAGTGAAGAAGTACGGCCGCGTGGTGTGCGTGGCGGGCGGCGTGGGGATCGCCTTCATCTATCCGGAGATCAAGGCCTTCGCCGAGGCCGGCAACGAGGTCATCTCCATCCTCGGCGCGCGCAGCGAGGAGCTGCTCTTCTACGTGCAGGAGATCGAAGCGCTCAGCAAAGAAGTGCATATCGCCACCGACGACGGGTCGCTCGGACACCATGGTCTGGTGACCGATGTGCTGCGCGGGCTGCTGGAGGGCGAGAAAAAGTACGACTACTGCATCGCCATAGGCCCCATCCCCATGATGAAGGCCACCACCGCCCTGACGAAGGAGTTCGACCTGCCGACCCTGGTCAGCCTCGACCCCATCATGGTGGACGGCACCGGCATGTGCGGCGGGTGTCGAGTGACGGTGGGCGGAGAGGTCAAGTTCGCCTGCGTGGACGGACCTGACTTCGACGGGCACCTCGTGGATTTCGACGAGCTGGCGCAGCGCAAGCGGGCCTTCGCCGAGGAAGAGCAGTGCCTGCTTCAACAGGCCGCCGACCAGGTCGAAGAGGGTTCCGGGCCGGGGTAAGTTGGCTTTCCTGAGAATCGGCTTGAGGTGAACGATGGCGAAGGAGACGAACACGCGCAAGAAGAGCAGCAAGACGGAGCCGCGGCAGCCGCTGCCGCGCCGCGACCCGAAGGAGCGCAGCAAGGACTTCGAGGAGGTGGCGCTCGGGTTCACACTCGACGCGGCGCTGGCGGAGGCGGAGCGGTGTCTGCAGTGCAAGCGGCCCACCTGTGTTCCGGGCTGTCCGGTGGGCATAGACATACCCGGATTCATCGGCGCGCTGGCCGAAAGGCGCTTCGAGGACGCCGTGAAGGTGCTGAAGGACCGCAACAACCTTCCGGGCATCTGCGGCCGCGTCTGCCCACAGGAGAGCCAGTGCGAGAAAGCCTGCATCCTCGGCAAGCGCCACGAGCCGGTGGCCATCGGCGCGCTGGAGCGCTTCGTGGCCGACTGGGAGCGCCGCAACCTGCCGCTCCCGGACCCCCGAGTGCCAGACCCGAAGGCCCCGAAGGTGGCTGTCATCGGCTCCGGCCCCGGCGGCCTCACGGCGGCGGCCGACCTGGCTAGATACGGCTACCGAGTGACCTTGTTCGAATCGCTTCACGCCGCCGGCGGCGTGCTGCGCTACGGGATTCCCGAGTTCCGGCTCCCGCGCGAGATACTCGACCGAGAGGTGGAGTACGTCAGGCGGCTGGGGGTGAACATCGAAACCAACGTGCTGGTGGGAAAAACGGTCACGCTCGACGAACTTATGAATGAAGAGGGATTTGAGGCCGTCTTCGTCGCCACCGGGGCCGGACTGCCATATTTCCTACACATACCGGGAGAGAACCTGAGCGGAGTTTACTCCGCAAACGAATTCCTCACTCGCGTCAACCTCATGAACGCCTATCGCTTCCCCGAGTATAGGACGCCGGTGCGAGTGGGCAAGAAGACGGTGGTGATCGGCGGCGGCAACACCGCGATGGACTCGACCCGGTCGGCGCTGCGGCTCGGGTCGGAGGTGACGCTGCTGTACCGGCGGACGCGGGCCGAGATGCCGGCCCGGGCGGAAGAGGTGGAGAACGCGCTGGCGGAGGGCGTGGTGCTGAAAGAGCTGACCATTCCGCGGCGCATAATCGGCGATGAAAAGGGTCATGTCTCCTCCATCGAGTGCCAGCGCGCCGAGCTGGGAGAGCCGGATGCCAGCGGCCGACGCCGACCGGTTCCGGTCCCCGGCAGCGAGTACCTGGTGGAGGTCGATACGGTGATCGTGGCCGTCAGCCAATCGCCGAATCCGCTTCTGCCGCAGAGCGAGCCGCGTCTGAAGACGCGAAAGGACGGGCGGCTGGTGGTGAACGAGGAGACGGGCGAAACCAGCATACCGGGTGTATTCGCCGGCGGGGACATCGCCAACGACGCCGGCACGGTCATCGCCGCCATGGGCGACGCGAAGCGCTCCGTGCGCGCGATTCACGAGTACTTGAAACAGAAACCTGCGGGGATGGGGGACACGGAATGAGCCTCGGGCTGGCGAGCAGCGCCCAGCTTTGCTCCGTGCTGGTGGATGAACACGAACGCAGAGGAGACAGCAATGAGCACTAAGCCAGATCGGCCGGTTAGTAATCAGGCCGCCCAAGCGGGGCTAGCGGATGTAGTCGCCTGCGAGTCGGCGATATGCCTGGTAGACGGAGAGCAAGGGAAACTGCTCTACCGCGGGTACGACGCGCCTGAGCTGGCCGCAAAGAGCAGCTTTGAGGAGGTCGCCTATCTGCTCTGGTACGGGCGGCTGCCGGGCAAGGTCGAATCCGACGCCTTCCTCGCGGGGTTCACCGGAAGCACCGCCCTGCCCACGAGGACGGTCATGATCATGCGCATGTTCCCCCGCGCGGCGACGCCGATGGAGGTGCTCCGCACCGCGGTCTCCTCTCTGGGCCATTGGGATCCCGACAGTGGCAACACGAACCTCGATGCCTGCTTGCGGAAGGCGCAACGCCTCACGGAGCGCATTCCGCTGCTGGCTACGTCACATCAGCGGCTCCGGGGAGGAAAGGAGCCCATACACCCCATCCCGGGCGAGAGCATCGCCTACAACTTCCTCTACACCTTGCACGGGAAAGACCCGGACCCGACCTCGGTCAGGACTCTCGACGCGGCCCTCATCTTGCACGCTGATCATGAGCTGAACGCCTCCACTTTCGCGGCCCGCGTCACCGCGGCCACCATGTCCGATATGTACTCCTCGGTTACCAGCGCCCTGGGCACTCTCAAGGGCCCCCTGCACGGCGGTGCCAATGAAGAGGTGATGAAGATGCTCATGGCGATCGACGATCCCTCGAAGGCCGAGGCCTGGGTGCTGAAAATGCTGGAGAACAAGCAGAAAGTGCCGGGCTTCGGCCACCGTGTCTACCGCACCGAAGACCCGCGCGCGACCGTGCTGCGCCAATACGCGGAGGAGCTCTCGGATCGCGAGGGTGATCGCAAGTGGTTCGACATCTCCTGCGAAGTCGAGCGCGTCGTCAGGGAGAACACCAAGGTCTATCCCAACGTGGACTTCTATTCCGGCATCTGCTACCACTTGATGGGAATCCCGATAGAGCTGTACACGCCGATCTTTGCCTGCAGCCGCGTCGTCGGCTGGACGGCCCATATCCTCGAACAGTGGGCCAACAATCGCCTCATTCGCCCCCGCGCGCAGTACACTGGGCCGAAAGAACGCAAGTACGTTCCGATCGGCGAACGCGCAAGCTGACCAAGCAGGCGCCACCCGCACCGCGGCCCGACGGATCCCGCGGTCGGCCGGGAGTTGCGCCGGGCCGAATTTGACGCAAGAGGATTGAGGGGGCGCAGGTCGAAGCTATAAGGTATGTTGTCGGCGGGCCTGCGGCAGAACGCAATGCGCCGAGCAAGACCCGAGAGGGTCTGAACGCAGCTTGCCGCGGGAACTCCGAAGGGCCTACTCGGGGGTTGACAAAAGTGCACCGCGGGCGGGGTCGCTGCCCCGCCTGTGGACGCGTGTGTGGTGGCGGGGTGCGATAGGAGAGAGAGATGATCGAAATCAGAATCCATGGTCGAGGCGGTCAGGGATCCGTCACGGCGGCCGAGCTCTTGGCCGTGGCCGCCTTCGACGATGGCAGAGAAGCCCAGGCCTTCCCTGCGTTCGGAGTGGAGCGTCGGGGCGCGCCCGTGCTGGCCTTCTGCCGGATAAGCGACGAACCCATCCGGCTTCGCAGCCAGATCCACGCGCCGGACTACTCCATCGTCCAGGACCCCACCCTCATGGACACGGTGGACGTGCTGGCCGGGCTGAAGCCCGACGGCACGGTGCTCATCAACACCGAGCATCCGGCCGCCGATCTCAAGCTGGAGACCACGGCGCGGGTGGTGACCTTCCCGGCCACCCAGATCGCCCTGGAAGAGTTGGGCCGGCCCATCATGAACACCGCCATCATGGGAGCCTTCTCCGGTGTGTCGGGCGCCATCAGCTTCGAGGCCATTGAGCGGAGCATCCGGCACCGGTTCCCCGAGGAACTGGGAGAGAAGAACGTTCGGGCGGCGCGGCGGGCCTACGACCTGATGAAGGAGCAGACGAAATGACGGCTGGTGAGAAGACCACGCGAAGAAAACCGCCCCTCGGCATAGTGACCCGCCCGGGCTCATCGCTGCGGAACAAGACGGGCCCTTGGGGCCTCCTCAGGCCCAGGTTCGATTGGAACAAATGCACGGGCTGCAACACCTGTGAATCCATTTGCCCGGAGGGCTGCATCCGCCACCTGGACAAGAAGCAGTACGAGGCCGACTTCGACTACTGCAAGGGTTGCAGCATGTGCGCGACCGCCTGTCCGGCCGACGCCATCACGATGGAAGAGGAGCACCGATAATGCGGAAGATGATCGAAGGATCCCGGGCCGTGGCTGAGGTGGTCGGGCTCTGCCGACCGGGAGTCATCGCCGCCTACCCAATCACTCCTCAGACCCACATCGTCGAAGAGCTATCCCAGTTGGTGGCCGACGGCGACGTTGACGCCGAGTACGTCCGCGTCGAGAGCGAGCACTCGGCGGCCTCCGTCTGCCTCGGAGCCGTCGCCGCCGGGTCGCGCTCCTACTCGGCCACCACTTCGCAGGGCCTAATGCTGATGGCCGAGGTGCTCTACAACATCGCCGGCATGCGCCTGCCGCTCGTGATCACCGGCGTCAACCGCGCCATGTCGGCCCCCCTCAGCATCTGGAACGACCATCAGGACACGCTCGCGCTGCGGGACTCCGGCTGGCTTCAGCTCTACGCCGAGAACAACCAAGAGCTCCTGGACATGCACATCCAGGCCTACAAGATCTCCGAGGACGACCGCGTCCTGCTTCCCATTATGGTGTGTATGGACGGCTTCATTCTCACCCACACCTACGAGACCGTCGATGTCCCCACTCAGGAGGAGGTGGACGCCTTCCTTCCTCCCTATCGCCCCCTCTACCAGTTGGACCCGGACGATCCCTATACCCTGGGCGCCTTCGCCGGTCCGGAGATGTACCAAGAGATGCGCTACGAGATCCACCGCGACGCGCTCGCCGCGAAGGCGGTGGTGAAAGAGGTCGCCCGAGACTTCCAGGCCGCCTTCGGGCGCTGGACGGGCGATGTCGTCGAGGGCTACCAGTGCGACGATGCCGAGACCATCTACGTCGCCATGGGCAGCGTCGTCGGCACCGTGAAGGAATGGGTGGACGCCCGGCGCGCGCAGGGCGAGAAGGCCGGAGTCCTCAAGCTGCGCTGCTTCCGGCCCTTCCCGGCCGAAGAACTTCGCGCGGCGCTGGGCGGCGCCAAGCGCGTGGTGGTGCTGGAGAAGGCCTTGAGCGTAGGCGCCTACGGCATCCTGGCGGCAGAGATCAGGGCCGCGCTGTACGGGCAGCCCAACACGCCGCCGGTCCACTGCGCCGCCATTGGGCTGGGCGGGCGCGACGTCACCTTCGACACGCTAGACGAGACAGAGAAGCGGGCGACCGCGGGAGAGGCGGACTTCTTCGCGGGCCTGCGCACCGAACTCCTGGAGGCCAGCTAACATGTCGGCTACCAAATTTACCTACGAACTCAGTCGGGGCCTGCTCCCCGGACACCGGGCCTGCGCAGGCTGCGGCCAGTCGGCCGCCGTCCGCATCGTGATGGAGGTGGTCGGGTCCAGGTGCGTGGTGACCAACGCCACCGGCTGCCTGGAGGTGTTCAGCACTCCTCATCCGGAGTCGGCCTGGGGCGTTCCGTGGATCCACTCCCTCTTCGAGAACGCGTCCTCCGTGGCCTCCGGCATCGAAGCCGCCCTCAAGCAACAGGGCAAGCTCGACGACGTGCGAGTGCTGGCCTTCGGCGGCGACGGCGCCACCCTGGACATCGGCCTCGGCCCGCTCTCCGGGATGTTCGAGCGCAACCACGACGTGCTTTACATCTGCTGGGACAACGAGGCCTACATGAACACCGGAGTCCAGCGCTCCGGCTCCACGCCCTTCGCCGCCAGCACCACGACCAGCCCGGCGGGGCGTGAGTCCTTCGGCGAAGATCGCCCCAAGAAAGATCTCCCCGGGATCGCCGCCGCCCACGGGATCCCCTATGTGGCGACAGCCTCTATGTCCTACTTCGCCGACCTCAGGCGCAAGACAAAGAAGGCCCTCTCCGTGCGCGGCGCCAAGTACATGCAGGTGCACGTGCCCTGCCCGCCCGGATGGGGCTACGACGAGAAGATGACCCTCGA
>CAZWRO010000040.1:9826-12743 GCA_964635365.1 uncultured bacterium
CTGGGCCGCATGGTTGCCAACAAGGCCCGCGAGCACGGCGTCGACGTGTCGCACGTGATATGGACGAAGGGGGACCGGATGGGGCTCTACTTCGTGGAGTTCGGCGCGCAGCCCCGCGCGTCTTCCGTGCTCTACGACCGGGCGAACTCGCCCATCAGCCAAATGCGGCCGGCCGACTTCGACTGGGCTGCGATCTTCTCTCAGGCCCGCCTCTTTCACGTCTCCGGGATCACCCCCGCCCTCAGCCCTTCCTGCGCCGAGGCGACGCTGGCCGCCGCCCGGGCCGCGCGCGAGGCCGGCTGCACCGTGAGCGTCGATGTCAACTACCGGGCCAAGCTCTGGTCGGAGGAAGAGGCCGGCCGCGTGATGACGGCGCTCATGGACAGCACCGATATCCTCATCACCACCGAGGAGGACACCAAGCGCGTCTACCAAATCGAGGCCGACGACTACCGGGAGGTGGCGCGGGAACTCCAGCGGCGTTTCGACCTTCAGGCCGTCGCCATTACCCTCCGGGATACGGTGAGCGTCCTCCGCAACCACTGGTCGGCTTTCGCGCTGGCCGGAGACAAGCTCTACGAAGCGCCGACCTACGAGGTCGAGGTGGTGGATCGCCTCGGCGCCGGCGACTCCTTCACGGCCGGCTTCCTGTGGGGCTACCTCCAGGACGACGTCGCCAAGGGAGTGGCTTACGGGACCGCCTTCTCGGCCCTCAAGCACTCGGTGCCGGGCGACTTCCATTGGGGCACCCTGGCCGAAGTCGAGGCCCTGGTGAAGGGCGGAGGGCTTCGCATCCAGAGGTAGCCAACCGGCCACGCTTGTGTTCCGCGGGGACGCATAGCCCCGAAGCTCGGCAAAGGAACACCGCCGGTCGAAGGCAAACAGGCCATCTACCGTTGACCTCTCGGCGGAGCGAGGGAGGCGGAGAGACGGCTGCCCTGGAGACTCTGAATGATTGCCTTCGGAGCCGACATCTGCCGGGACTTCGGACGCGCGGTGACCAGAGAGTGGCTGGAGGCGAACGGCCTCGGAAGTTACGCCTCCTCCACCATCATCGGCGCCAACACCCGCCGCTATCACGGCCTCCTGGTCGCCGCCCTGCAACCCCCCACCCAACGCACCGTGTTGCTCTCCAAACTCGAAGAGACCCTGGCCGTGCGAGAGGTGGAGTTCGACCTCTCCTCCAATCAGCACCCGGGCGTCATCCATCCCCAGGGTCATCAGCACCTGATCGACTTCCGCCTCGACCCCTTCCCCACGTTCGTCTACCAGGTCGGCGACGGGCTCCCCACGCAGCTCGAAAAGACCGTCGCCATGTGCCACGGCCGGCAGGCCGTAATCGTTCGCTACCGCGTGCTGAGCGCGCCGGGCACAGTAAGCCTGATCGTGCGCCCCCTCGTGAACTGCCGGGATTACCACCATCTCACCACCGAGAACCCCGACTTCGACACCGCGGCCGCCGTGTCAGGGGCGCGAAACCTCGTCTCCATGACTCCCTACCCCGGCGTCCCGACCCTTCACATCTTCCTGCCCGGCGCCTACTTCGAGCCCTGGGGCGATTGGTACCGCAACTTCGAGTACCCCCAGGAGGCCGCGCGGGGGCTCGACTTCTCCGAAGACCTCTACAGCCCAGGCTTCTTCACCTGCGAGTTCGACCAGGGCGACACCCGCTATCTCATCGCCTCCATCCAGCCGCCCGAGAACCTCGACGCGGCCCGCCTGCTGGCCGCCGAACGAGAGCGCCGGTCGGCTCTCGTCCGGGGGTGGAGCGGCGCCTCCGAGGAGATGCGCACCCTGGTGACGGCGGCGGACACCATGCTCGTGACTCGCGCCTCCGAGAGCGAGGGGCCGGAGGCGAAGGGCATTCTCGCCGGCTACCACTGGTTCGAGGAGTGGGGGCGCGACGCCATGATCGGCCTCCCGGGGCTGACCCTCGTGACGAAGCGGGCCGACGTCGCGCGCAGCGTGCTGCGAAGCTTCGCCCGGCACGCACGCGAGGGACTGATCCCAAATCGCATTCCGGACACCACTGTCGAGCCGGACTACAACACCGTTGACGCCACCCTGTGGATGTTCTGGGCGGCCCAGAAGTACCTCGAGTACACCGGCGACCGAAAGTGGGTGGACGACGTGCTGCTGCCGGTGCTGCTGGATATGATCGAGTGGCATGTGCGCGGCACCCGCTACCACATCGGCATGGACCACGACGGTCTGCTCCACGCCGGCGACGCGAGAACCCAGTTGACCTGGATGGACGCCAAGGTCGGCGACTGGGTCGTCACCCCGCGCCACGGCAAGCCGGTGGAGGTGAACGCCCTCTGGCACAATGCCCTCCGCTTCGTCGAAGAGCTCGGCGCGCAGCACGCCGGCCCCAGGTCAGAGCGGGTGGGCGAGCAGTTCCGCGCGCGCTTCTGGAACGAAGACCTGGGCCACCTCAACGATGTCGTCGATGGAGACTCCACCGAAGACGCCTCCCTGCGGCCGAACCAGATCCTCGCCATCAGCCTCCCTCACCCCGCGCTGGAGGGAGAGCAGGCGCGACGCGTCGTCGAGGTGGTGGAGCGCGACCTGCTGACACCCTACGGCCTGCGCACGCTCTCGCCCCGCGACCCCCGCTATCAGGGTCGCTACCAGGGCGACCAGAGATCGCGAGACGGCGCCTATCACCAAGGGACAGTGTGGCCCTGGCTGCTGGGGCCGTTCATTACAGCCTACGTCCGCGTGAGCCCCGACAGACCGGCCGCGCAGCGCACGGCCCGCCGATGGCTGGAGCCCTTCTGGCGACATTTGCGCGAAGCCGGCCTCGGGCAGATCTCCGAAATCTTCGAAGGCGACCCGCCCCATCACCCGCGGGGATGCATCGCTCAGGCCTGGAGCGCGGCCGAGATCCTGCGCGCCGCGGCCGAGGACCTGGGTG
>CAZWRO010000041.1:0-4170 GCA_964635365.1 uncultured bacterium
TGGCCGATGGTGCCGATTCCTTCCGTGCCGGGGGTGGCGGTGAGGGCGTCGCCGGAGGCCCCGGTGGGCAGGAACATGTTGTGCCCCATGCCGGTGAGTCCGGCCGGGTTGAGGAACTTGGCGAGGGTGATCTGGCCGAGCTGCTGAGCTTCGCTCTGGCCGGCGACGCTGACGCTGGTGGTCCCGTCGGAGCCGACGCTGAGGTGGACGGCGTCGGCGGGAATGGTCATCTCGGGCTGGAGGGGGTGGCCGTCGGAGTTCACGAGACGCCCCTGGCCGTCGAGCTTGAAGGTGCCGTCGCGGGTGTAGCCGGTGCGGCCGTCGGGCAGGAGTATCTCGAAGAAGCCGTCGCCCTCGATGGCGAGGTCGAGGCTGTTGCCGGACTGGCGCATTGCGCCGGGGGTGAAGATGCGCTGCACCGCGGCGTAGCGCGCGCCGAGGCCGACCTGAATCCCGGTGGGGACCTGGGTGGCCTCGGTGGCGGGGGCGCCGGCCTCCTGCACGGTCTGGTAGACCAAGTCCTGGAAGTCCACCCGGCTGGCCTTGAAGCCAGCCGTGTTCACGTTGGCCAGGTTGTTGGCGATGACGTCGATGTTCATCTGCTGGGCGGTCATGCCGGTGGCGGCCGCCCAAAGTCCACGCATCATGGTTTCATCTCCTGCCGCGCGGGTCGGCCTCAGACACGGCCGACCTCGTTACTGGCCGGTCGGCACTAGAGACGGCCGACCTCGTTAATTACCTTGGCGAGGGTCTCGTCGGTGGCCTGAAGCGCGCGCTGGTTGGCCTCGAAGGCGCGCAGGGCGGAGATCATGGCGGCCAGCTCGGTGACGGCGTTGACGTTGGCCTGCTCCAGGTGGCCCTGCCTCACGCGGCCGACGGCGCCCCCGGAATCGGCGGCGGTGACGGGGCCGTCCACCCACAGGAGGCCGCGGCCGAGCTTCTGCACCTCGGCCCCCGCGGGGAAGGCGACGAGCCGGAGGCGATCCACCCGCGCGCCGTCCACGAGAAGGTCGCCGTTCTCCAGCGCCTCGACCTGGCCGCCCTCGATGCGGATTGGTCCGGCCTGGCCCAGCACGCGGTCGCCGGCGCTGGTGAGCAGATACTGGGAGGCGTCGAGGCGGAAGGCTCCGCTGCGGGTGTAGGCCTCGCCGCGGGGCGTCTGCACGCAGAAGTATCCCGGCCCGTCGAGGGCGAAGTCGAGGCGGCCGCCGGTGTGGTGGAGCTGGCCGGGCTGAAGGTCAACCTGCGTCTCCGGCACGAGCACCACGGGCGGGGCAACGGGGCCGCCGTCGCCGGCGAGGGCGGTGTAAGTAAGGGTCTGCTCGAAGACGGATACCGTGGGTATGTCGCGCCGGTAAGCGGGGACGCTGAGGCCGGCGAGATTGGCCGCGATGACGTCCGTGCGGGCGGCTCCGACGAGCAGGCCGTTAGCCGATGAATAGAGACCGCGTACCACGAAGAGGACCCTCCCGTGATAGGTTCGGCGAAGGCGAGGGGAGACTTGAGCGGGGCCGCGCGTCGGCCTGGCGAGAGGCCGATCAGTCCATGAGGAACATGGTGAAGAGCACTTCCGTGACGGCGAGGTTCTGGTCGGCGAGGACCTCCCCGACGGTGAGCCTGATGTCTTCCTTGAGTGATTCCT
This sequence comes from uncultured bacterium, assembly GCA_964635365.1. Classification (GTDB taxonomy): domain Bacteria; phylum Armatimonadota; class Hebobacteria; order Hebobacterales; family Hebobacteraceae; genus CAZWRO01. Next base: position 1,643 of record CAZWRO010000041.1, read on the forward strand.
TGCCCTCGGGGGTGAGCAGGTCTTCGTAGGCGTGCTGGGTCATGCTCATGATGACGGCGTCGCGGATGTGGGCCTCCCGTTCGGTGACGGCTTCCTCGGGCTCGAGGCCGGAGACCACGAGGCTGACGGAGGTGCTGAGGTAGTGGGGTTGGTCTTCGTCGGCGAGGTTGACCAAGAGGTCGGGCAGGGCGATCTCGTAGGTCTCCTCAGGCGGCTCCGGTTTGGGGGCTCGCTCCCGCACGCAGAAGAAGTAGTAGGCCCCCGCACCCCCCAGGAGGAGGACCGCAAGGGGCAGAGCTATGAGCAGGACGCGGCCGCGGGTCCTCATGGGACAGTACCAAGGGCGGGCTCCACCGGCGGGGTTGCTGCGGGTTCGGGGGAGGTCTCGGCGGCCGGTTCATGCGGGGAGACCGAACCGGTGTCGCTGAGGATTACGAACTCGACCCGCCGGTTGAGGGCGCGGGTTTCCTCGGATTCGTTCGATCCAACGGGGCGGCTGTCGGCGCAGCCGGTGGCGGCGAGGCGAACGGGGTCGATTTGCCAGCGCTCGATGAGGTGGCGCACGACGGCGCAGGCGCGGGCGGCGGAGAGCTCCCAGTTGGAGGGATAGCGGGAGGTGCTGATGGGGAGGCTGCAGGTGTGGCCCTCGATGGCGATGGAGTTGGGGAGGTTGCACAAGAGCTCGGCGATCTGGTCGAGGATGGCCAGCGCCGGCGGGCGCAGTTCGGCCTGGCCGACCGAGAAGAGAAGGTTGTCGCTGACGAGGGTGATGACGAGGCCGCGGGGCTCGCGGCTGGTGTGGACCACGTCTTCGAGCTGGTTCTGCTGGATGTACTCGTCGAGTTCCCGGCGGACGGACTCGACGTTTCCGGCGAGCGCGGGGAGGTTGTCGGCGTCGCCGCGGGAGAGGTGTGGCAGAAGGCTGTCCCCGCCGGCGGCGATGCCGCCGCTGGGGCGGCCGGGGCCGAACTCGCTGCGGAGGCTGGAGGCGGCGGCGCCGAACTTGTCGACGTTGATGACGGACATGGAGTACATCATTATGAAGAAGGCCATGAGCAAGGTGATCATGTCGGCGTAGGTGAGCAGCCAGCGCATCATGCCGCCTTCGCCGCCGCCGCCGCCGGACTCTTCGTCATCGAGATCGAAGTCGAGGCTCATCGTGTCATCTCTTGGTGCTGTCCACTATCTGCTTGGCGCGCGGGGAGAGGAAGCAGCGCATGCGCGCGGCGGCGACGCGGGGGCTTTCGCCGGCCTGAAGAGCGAGAATGCCTTCGACGGCGAGCCGGTAGGCGGAGAGCTCCTCTTCGCTGTTGGCTTTGAGCTTGTTGGCGATGGGCAGGAAGATGAGGTTGGCGATGGAGACGCCGTAGAGGGTGGCCACGAAGGCGCCGGCGATCAGGTGGCCCATGTCCTCGGGGTTTTCGAGGGCGCCGAGCGCGTGGATGAGCCCCATGATCGTGCCGATGATGCCGAGGGTAGGTGCGAACCCTCCGAGGTTATCGAAGATGTTCTGGCCCATGGAATGCCTGGCCTTCATGGCGCGCAGCTCGCGGCCGAGAATATCGGACAGCAGCTCCTGAGAGGTACCGTCTATGACGAGCTGGATGCCGGAGCGAAGGAACTCGTTGGAGATGTTTGCGATTTCACCTTCGAGAGCGAGCACCCCCTCCTTTCGGGCTCTGCGGATGAGGTCGGTGAGCAGCTCTATCACCTGGAGGCTGTCGACGCGGCGCCCGAAGAAGGCCCGCATGAGCACGTGCGGGATGCTGGCCGCCTGCCGCCAGGGGAGCCCGATAGTGGTCGCGCCGAAGGTGCCGCCGAACACGATCACGGCCGCCGGCAGGTTGACGAACGCGCTGAGGTGCCCACCCTCAATGGTGACAGAGATGGCGAGGGCACTCCAGGCGATGACAAGGCCTAGGAGGGTGGTGATATCCATCAGGTCCTATGTTGCTCCTCACCGTCACGAGAGTGCGGGTGATGGATTGGGCGTGATAGGTCAACCGATGTCGGCGGGAGCCTCCACTTGATGACGATAGTGCGCGGCGAGGTGTGCCACGACGTCTACGGGCTCTTTGACCATGATCTTCTCGCCGGTGGTGAGCGAAATCAGCGTGTCCGGTGTGGCCTCGACGAACTTGATGAGGTCGGCGTTGATGACGACCGGCGATCCGTTGAGGCGCGTGACTTGAATCACTGCTTACCTCCCTTGGTCGAACAAGCGGCGCGCGGTGGCGACCTGCGCTAACGCTTGAGGGTGAGCACGTCCTGCAGCATCTCGTCCGCGGTGGTGACCACGCGGGAGTTGGCCTGGAAGGCGCGTTGGGTGACGATCAGGCTGGCGAACTCCTGGGCGAGGTCGACGTTCGACATTTCGAGGAAGCCGGAAGCGAGGGTGCCGTTGGAGCCGACATTGGGCGGCTTTATGATCGCGTCGCCGGAGTTCGGCGAGCCGGTGTAGAGGCCGTTGCCCAGCTTCGAGAGGCCGGCGGGGTTGGTGAAGCCGGCGAGCGCGATCTGAGCGAGCG
>CAZWRO010000041.1:4270-6153 GCA_964635365.1 uncultured bacterium
TGACCGCGGACTTGCTGAAGGTAATGGTGACCTGGTGGGGGGCGCCCAGGGAGTCGTACATGGTGAAGGCGGTATCGACGTCATTGACCGGGTCCTGACCGGCGTCGAGATTCCCCTGGTAGATCACGCTGCTGGTCTGGCGCGCGGCGAGCTGAGTGCCGATCGGGACCACGATCTCGGTGCTCGGGTCGATGTTGCTGGAGGTGTCGATGAGACCGGTGGAGGGGTCGGCCGGCCATCCGAGAACGCGCATGCCGTTGGCGGCGAAGACGAGGCGGTTGCGGCCGTCGAGCTGGAAGACGCCGCTGCGGGTGAAGGAGATGGCGGCTCCGTCGCTGAGGACGAAGAAGCCGTCGCCGAGGATGGCGATGTCGGTGGGGCGGCCGGTGGACTGAAGGTTGCCCTGGCTCATGATGTTGTCGATGCTCGCCAGCTCGACGCCGAGGCCGATCTGTATGGGGTTGGTTCCGCTTTCGCTGCCGGCGCGCAGGGTCTGCGCGAGGGCTTCTGCGAAGGAGACGCGGGAAGATTTGAACCCCACGGTGTTGACGTTGGCGATGTTGTTTGCGATTACATCTACCGCGCGCTGGTAGGTCTGAAGGCCAGCCACGCCGGTGAAGATCGAAATCATTGACTTATCCTCCGATTAGGTCTCAGGTGCTCGGTGGGGCCGCATTCCTGCGGGTTCACCAGACCCGAATGACGTCGCCCGGGTCGATCTGCTCGTCGCCCACCACCAGCTTGGGCTGGCCGTCGGTGAAGATCACGGCCTCGACGAGGCCGGAGACGGACTCATCTCTGGTGGCAATCTGACGGCCGATGAGGGCCAGCGACTGAGTGATGGCCTCGGCTCGCTGGAGAATGGTCAACTGGAGGTTGGTGCTCTCAAGCTGCTCGACGGTGGAGAACTGGGCGAGCTGCGCGACGAACTCCTGCCCGGAGAGGGGCGACAGTGGATCCTGCATCTGGATCTGAACTGTCAGCAGCTTGAGGAACGCGTCGCGGCCCAGCTCATCGTTTCCCGTGGAGTACGACACCGGCGACGGCGTGAACGCCGTGCTCGGCGGCGTCGGTGTAATCATGGGTGTTCCCCCCTAAGCGAAGAAGTCTACGACGCCCGCGTGACGGGCGACCTGAACGAGTGACGGAGAGACGGGCGAGGCAGATTCTGAGGCCTCGCTCGTCGGCGTAGCTGGCTGCGCAACCGGCGCCTGTCCCCTCTGCCCCTGCTGGTGCTCCCCCGAGGTGGACAGACCCAGATCACTGAGTGGCAATCCGGCTTCGGCGAGATGGGCCCGCAGCTCGGACACGTTGGCCTGCAGCCAAGTGTGGACGACAGCATGCGTGGAATGGAAGTGGGCCTGGAGCTGACCATCCCGCGCCTCCACTCGGATGTCGATGGCGCCGAGTTCGGGTGGGTGCAGCCGAACGGTCACGCGGGAGAGCTGCCGCGCTCTCACCACGCCGGCCTCCATCTGACTCAGCAGGTGGGCCGCTTCGAGCCTGGGCGGCGTGTCGGCCTCGGCCGCGCGGGGCGCCTCGAAGCCCATCTCGGTCCGGCCTGCGACGGGTTCGTTAATGGGGTTCGCCGGGACGGGGGCCGATAGCTCGCCCGTGACGCGAGGGGCGTCTGCGGAGGCTTCCCGTACCTTCGTGACGGCGACCTCTTTCGAGAGGTCGAGGCGCCGCGGCGAAGGAGTCGCCCGCGCATCGCCGCCGCGAGTCAGCTCCCTGGCGAAGCCCTCCGAGGGTTCCGGTGGCACGGTCTCGTCAGCAAGCGGTTTCGTTTCCGCAGGCGTCGAGTCCCTTTGCGCGCGAAGGAGGCTACTGTCGATCGGCGCCGGCTGGCCCTTCGTGGCCGGGAGCGCCTCCTGCTGACGCGC
>CAZWRO010000041.1:6253-12590 GCA_964635365.1 uncultured bacterium
CAAGAGATGGGATGATGGCGGCTGCTGTGCCGGGGAAGAGAAGCAGCCCAACAGCGTCGTGAGGAAGAGAGAGACTTCCTCGCCGAATCGTGCGGGGTCGGCGGCAGGTGCGCCTCCGACCGTAACGACCGACACTGGGGACGGGGGATGCATCATGGCGCTGATGGGTTTGTCGCTCCAGAGTAAGATTCGATGGATGGGAGCCGCGACTTTAGCGCCGGAGTGCAAAATCAGCGGGGATCGGCCGAAATCGTGGCGACCAGGTCGAGCACTCGGGTCACGAAGCGGCGGGTCTCGCCATAAGGCGGAAGGCCGCCGTGGCGCTCAACCGCGGCCGGGCCGGCGTTGTAGGCGGCCAGCGCGAGGCTGACATCCCCGCCGAAGCGGTCGATCTGTTCTCGCAGGTAAGTGGCCCCGGCGTCCAGGTTGGTCTGGAGGTCGAAGGGGTGGCGCAGGCCGAGCTGTTCGGCGGTGGCGGGCATAATCTGGGTGATGCCCATGGCGCCGGCGGGAGAGACGGCGTCGACGCGAAGACCGGACTCAACCTGGGCCAGCGCCCGCAGCAGCTCCGGCTCGATACCATTCCGTTCGGCGGCGCTTGCGATGGCCTGCTGCACTTCCTCCGTGGTGAGCTGGGCCGCGCGGGCAACCGCCAGGGAGTGGGGAAAGCTGTGAGCCGGGTCGCGGAAGCGCGCCTTGATATGGCCGACGCGGTCGAGCAAGGCCGGCAGGCCGGCGGGCTGGGGAATGCCGACGCCCTTCACCGGAGGCCTCGCAGAGAGGGTCGGGCGGAGGCGTGTCGAGAGGCCCCGATCTCGTCGAGCTGCTTGGTCTCGGCCGCCAGCTCGGCGCGGCGGTGACGGCCGGCGAGAGAGTCGCGATGCTTCTCGAAGCGCTGCCGCTCGCGGGCGGCCGCCAGCAGACGCTCTCGGAGCGCCTCCATGCGCTCCTCTTGGCTGCGGCGCAGCCGCGCGGCCTCTTCGAACAAGCCGTCGGCGCGGTCGAGGTCGCGGCGAACCTCCTGAAGCAGCGAGAGGTCGACCTCGCCTCCGTGGAGTGCTCGCAGTCGTACCCTCAGCGCCTCCCGGAGCCGCGCCATCTCCTGCATCTGCCGGCGGGTCCGCGACAGCTCCTCCTGCAAACGGGCGACCTCCACCTGGAGGCGCTGCTCGGCGTGTTCGGCGCGCTTGAGCACGGCGGCGAGTCGATACCGAAAGGCTCTCATTCGGGAATGCTCTCCGCGATCTGGTGCAGTCGCGCGATGGTCTCGGGCCAGTCGCACTGTTCTTCCGCCCCTTGGATCAAGAAGCTGCGGATCTCGTCGATCATAGACTTGGCCCGGTCGATTTCGGGGCTGGTGCCGTCGCTGTAGGCCCCGATATTGATGAGATCTTCGGCCGAGCGGTAGGTGGCGGCCAGGCGGCGCAGGGCGGCGGCGGCGGCGCGGTGCTCGGGAGTGGTCACGTGGGGCATCAGCCGGCTGACGCTGGCGAGGACATCGACGGCCGGGTAATGGCCGCGCTCCGCCAGCTCCCGCGTGAGCACGATATGGCCGTCGAGGATTCCCCTCACCGTGTCGGCGACGGGCTCGTTCATGTCATCCCCCTCGACCAGAACCGTGTAGAGTCCGGTAATGGTTCCCGTCTCGCCGGCCCCGGAGCGTTCGAGCAGCCGTGGCAGAACGGCGAAGACGGAGGGCGTGTAGCCGCGCGTGGTGGGCGGCTCGCCGATGGCGAGGCCGATCTCGCGCTGAGCCCAGGCAATCCTGGTGATGGAGTCCATGGTGAGCAGAACGTGGAGGCCGCGATCCCGGAAGTACTCGGCGACCGCGGTGGCGACGAAGGCCGCCTTGAGTCGCTGAATGGCCGGCTGGTCGGAGGTGGCGACTACGACGACGGATCGCCGCATGCCCTCCGGTCCCAGATCGCCTTCGATGAACTCTCGCACCTCTCGACCGCGCTCCCCGATCAGTCCAATGACATTGACGTCGGCGGTGGAGTTGCGGGCGATCATGCCAAGCAGCGTGCTCTTGCCCACTCCACTTCCCGAGAAAATGCCTATTCGCTGACCCTTGCCGCAGGTGAGGAAGGCGTCGAGCGAGCGAACCCCCAGGGGAAGCGGCTCCAAGATGCGCTGGCGGCGGAGCGGATGGGGCGGCAGCCGATGGACGGATAGCTCGGCGCTGGTCACCAGCAGCCGGCCGCCGTCGATAGGTTGCCCGAGGCCGTCCAGCACGCGGCCGAGCAGCGCGGGATCGGCGCGCACCGTGAGGGGGTGCGAGCTGGCGACGACCTCATTGCCCTGGGCGATCTCGCTCATTCCGCTGAGCGGCATGAGGAGCACGTTGTTGCCTCGGAACCCCACCACCTCGGCCGGTATGGGCGGGCGCTGGCGTCCGGTGTGGATGTGGCAGATCTCCCCCACCCGGCTGGCCGGGCCGACGGACTCGACGATGACACCCACGACCTGGGACACGCGCCCGTTCAGGCGCATGGTATCAGTGCGGTCGACGACTGTGTGATATCGGCTAAGATCCACCGACATCGGATTCCTCCGGCTCCGGCACGGCTTCGCCCAGCGCCCGGCTGACCTCGTCGATCTGGGTCTTCATGCGCGCGTCCAGGGTGCCGCTGGGAGATTCGATGACACAACCGCCGGGATCCACCCGCCGATCCTCCACCACTTCCAGCTTCCGGACGCCGTCCACGGCGCTGATGAGATCGTCTCGTGCGTTCTTCACGGTGTCGAGATCGCGCGGATTGACGCTCAGACGCAAGCTCTCTCTTTCGCGCAGGCGCTTCATGGCGGAACGTACGATGTCGAGCACCGTCTCCGGGGCCACCTCCAGCTCCCGCCCGATTACCTTCTCGGCAATGACGATGGAGAGGCGCACCAGCTCCGGCTCGATGCGGTCGAAGAACTCCTGGCGCTCGCCCGCCAGCGATGCGGCCAGGGCGTCCAGGCGGGCGAGCTTCTCCCGGTAGGCCTGCTCGGCCGTGTGGATGCCCTCCGCCAGACCCTTTCTGCGCGCGACTTCGGCCTCGAGGTCGAGGTCTACATCGGCTTCGGCCCTGGGCGGCGACGAAGCTAGCGCCGCGGCCTGGGTGACCACCGGCTTGCTGGGCGGATCCGGCTGCCAGCGCGGTGGCGGAGTCGTCAACTCCTCGGCCTTGATCACCCTACCCGTCCTGAGGTGGGTCGAGGTCATGGCGTCGGCTGGGCGGCTTCAGCGCTGCCGTCGCCGCCCTCTTCCTCAGATGATAGCCACTGGCGGAGCACCACTCCCGCCCGGTCGAGATCGAGGTCGGCCGGAACCTGGCTCACAGGCGCGGAGGCCGGCGCGGGCGATCCCTGGGGGCCGCCGGCGGCGGCCGCCGCGGTGGCGGTGGCGGGGGCCGGTTGCTCCCCCGCGCGGCGCTTCAGCAGCCCGCCGATGAAGCGCAAAAAGAGCGCCAGCAGAACGATGGCCGCGAAGTCGCGGCCCACGTGGAAGTAGAAATCGCGGATGGCAAAGGCCTTGCTGCCGCCCTCCTCTTCGACCGGCGCCGGCTCGAAGGGCACCCGGCTGATGACCACCTGATCGCCCCGCTCGGTGTCGAGCCCGGCGGCGGCGGCGATGGCTCTCATCAGGTCCTCCTCCTCCCCCATCTCCACCTGGTCGTCGATAAACACCGAAAGCGAGAGCTGCTGCACGTCTCCCGGCGGCTGGAGGGTGCGCTCCACTTGGCGGGAGACGCGGTACTGCGCGGTGAGCTCGCTCCGCTCGTACTGGTCGGCCGACGGGGTGGCGGCGGAGGTGGCGGGGGCGGCGCTAGCGTTAGAGCCGACTCCGGGGATGCCGAGGGCGCCGGGAGCGGCGACGCCTTGATAGGTCTCCCGAGTTTCCTGGCGGGATTCCAGCACCCCGTTGCCCTCGGAGGTAGGCTCGAAGGTCTCCCGTTCGGTCTCCACCCGGTCGAAGCTGAGCATGGCGCTGGCGCGAACGACGGCCTTGCCGGGGCCTATCACGCCGTCGAGCATAGACTGCACGGCTTGCTCGACCTCGTGCTCGTACTCGCGCTTTAGCTGGAGTTGGTTGGAGGCGGCTGCCAGGCTGATTCCCGAACCGCCCGAGTCGTCGGGATTAGACAGCAGCCGCCCCCCGGTATCCAGTACGGTGACCGATTCCGGCGACAGTCCCCCCACCGCGCCGGAAACCAGATGGATGACGCTCCTCACCTCGGCCGCACTCAGCTGGCCACTTCCGCGCAGGTCCAGCACCACCGAAGCGGTGGTCTGGTCTTGCTCGCCGGCGTAGAGTCGTTCTCGAGGCAGGGCGATATGCACGCGCGCGCTCTCGACGGAGTCCAGCGCGCTGATGGTGCGGGCCAGCTCGCCCTGGATGGCGCGCTGGAAGTTCATTCGCTCGCCGAACTCGGAGAGCCCGACGCGAGTGCGGTCGAACAGCTCGAACCCGGCGTTCCCTCCGGTCGGCAACGCCTCGGCGGCCAGATCGAGACGAAGCTCGTCGATCATGCTCGCCGGAGCCTCGATGGTGCCCGAAGGGCTGACGCGGTAAGGTACTTTTCTGTCGCGCAGTCGGGTCACCACCTCGGCGGCGTCTTCGGGCTGGAGGTTGGCGTAGAGGACCACGTACTGTGGCCGGCGGGCGAGGGACATGGTGAGCGCCAGCAGGCCGACGCAGATCACCACAAAGGCTCCCAGGCCGATGCGCTGGGAGGGAGTGGTGTCCCGCCAGAGCTGAGATAGGTCAGTTGAAGATATTCCCGCTTCGCTCACTGATTTCGCCCTCGCCTAGACTTGGGTCCGAAGCAGCTCCTGGATACCCTCCACCGTGTGGTTGCGGACGGCCACCACGAGATCGAGGGCGAGGCTCGCCTCTTGGACGGCGATGACGGCCTCGTGCAGATGGGCCAGGTCCCCAGTGGCTATCGATTCGGCCGCGCGGTCGGCGGCGGCCTGGAGTTCGGTGAGACTGGAGACGCTCCGGCTAAGGGCGTCGGAAAAGCCGTCCTTGGCCGGCTGTAGGCTGTGCTCTATGGGCCGGGTCGGGGCGCTGACTCCGGGAAGTGCGTCAATGCGCATGGTGCAGGCTCACTCTCTCCGGTCCCCGCTACGCTCGGCCCAGATCCAGGGCGCGTTGGGCCATGCTCTTGGCGGCATTGAAGGCGGCCGCGTTGGCCTCGTAGCTGCGGGTGGCGGAGACGAGGTCCACCATCTCCTCCACCGTGTTGACGTTCGGGTAGGCGACGAATCCCTCGGCGTCCGCCTCCGGATGACCCGGCTGATGGACGCGTCGCGGCTCCCGAGGATCGGCGACGATGCCGATCATGTCGACGCCGGCGGGCGCGCCGGCGCGGCTGGCGAATACGGGCTGGAGGCGCCGATAGGGCCCCCCAGCCGGAGTCCTGGTCGTCTCGACGTTGGCGATATTGCCGGCTATGAGGTCGAGGCGAGCGCGCTGAGCGGAGAGTCCGGAAGCGCTAATGTCGAAGCAGTCCAATTCCACCCCTCCTAGCTCCGGCCCTGCTTGATGGCCGAACGCAGCATGCGAATGCGGGCGGATAGCGTCTCGATCGCGGCTTGGTAAGAGAGTGCGTTGCGAGCGAGCACGACCATCTCCCGGTCGATGTCCACGTTGTTCCCGTCGGCGCGCGCGGGCGCGGAGATGTCCTTCGTGGGACGAAGCGAGAGCGTCTGCAGGCCGCGGCAGTCATGGTTGGGCGCTCGCCGCGCAAGGTCCAGGGCTGCGGCGAGCGCCTCTTCAAATCTCACGTCGGCTCGGATGAAGCCCGGCGTGTCAACGTTTGCCACGTTGTTGGCAACAGCAGTATGACGGGCGGCCGTGCCCCGAAGGGCGACCACCAGGGCCTGGCTGTTAACGTCCGAAAGCAGGTTCCAACTCACGGGAGCAGTCCCCCCCTGCGTTTCTGCTTCCCGGAAGGCCTTAGGGACGGCTACGCAGCTTTTTCGCGCAGCAGCCTTCGGATTGCCACCAAGCTCAGACCGTGACTGTCGACCATCTCCCCTATCTGGCGGATGCGATCGACCTCGTCCTTAGAGAACAGGCGGCGTCCGGACTCATCCCTAGCCGGTTCGACCAGACCGTAGCGAGACTCCCAGAATCGAATGCGATGCGCTTCGACGCTGGTGAGCTTGACCACGGTCCGCATGGGATAGAGTGGGACGTGGCTTGGCACACGCACGCACTCCCCCCTTTCTTGCCTAAATTCGCCTCTAGCAATCCATGCCTTCCTGGTCCGGTGTCAACTAAGTTGACCACCGTCGAGGCATGTTCCACAAATCTCCTCGAATCTGAGATCATTTGAAGAAACTT
>CAZWRO010000042.1:0-3537 GCA_964635365.1 uncultured bacterium
GGCGGGGTGTCGCCAGGGGGAGTGGGCGACACTCGAGATTCAGTTCACGGTTTGGGTGACCCCGAAGAGAGTTTCGTCCCGAGCCGGAAACACACCTGTGAACGGGAGGTGCATGTCTCTGCGTTGCAGAGCTTTGGCGTCATGAGGAAAATGCGCCGTCGACAAGGCATGGGCTGGTGAGTGTCGAATCGCATCGCACGGCATGCTCTGGGAGTGGGGAGCCCGAGAGGCACTGCAATGCATCCGAGCGCAGGGGGGAGAGCCGAGAGCAACGGCGTGAGCGCGCGGGCGGTCCTCGTCGCCTTCGTGTTGATCGTGCTGATCGCGCCTGCGGCGTTCTACGGCGAGCTGCTGCACAAGGCGAGTTACCTCTTCGGGGCGGGAGTGCCGGCGATGGCTCCGGTCGCCCTTCTCTTCCTGCTGACGGCCGCGAATCCGCTGCTGCGCAGAATCGGTTGGCGTGCTTTCGCGCGGCGCGAGCTGCTCGCAATCTACGCCATCGTGCTGGTGGGAGCTCCCCTCGCTACGCACGGCATCCTGGGCTGGATGCTTCCGATGTCCATCACCCAGCAGTACCTCGCCCGCGCGATGCCGGCCTGGGAGACGACGTTCATCCCCTATGTTCCGGGCTGGTTCTGCCCCACGGATGTCGATGCCGTGGAGACCTTCTTCCAGGGCAATGCCTCGGTGCCTTGGTCGCTGTGGTGGACGCCGCTGGCCGCTTGGTGCTCTTTCCTGGTGGCGCTCTTCCTCTCGACACTGTGTCTGGTCGTCCTGTTCAGGCGGCAGTGGATAACTCACGAGCGCCTGTCTTTTCCGTTAGCGCAGGTGCCCCTGGAAACCGTTTTTGAGGGTGGTAACGGGGAGAGCAGGCAGGGACGACTGCCGTCGACCTGGGTCTTCTGGATCGGGTTCCTGATTTCCCTGGGCCTGACGTCACTCAGCCGTCTCTCGGGCATGTTCCCGGCCATTCCGAACGTGCCGCTATCCGGCGTTACGATCATGCAGTGGCAGAAGACGGGTCCACTCGCGGGATTCGGGGCTTTTGAGCTCTGGCTCGTACCTTGGATGATTGCGGTCGCGTACTTGATACCGAAAGAGCTTTCGTTCTCGTGCTGGTTCTTCTGGGTGGTGCGCATCGGGCTGACGGTGGCGGCGATTGCGGCCGGCGCGACCCCGCAGCGGCCGGAAGAGTGGTGGGACAGCAGCTTCCCTGCGGCGACCTATCAGGGCGGCGGAGCGGTGCTGGCGGTGGCGTTGTGGGCGCTTTGGGTCGGCCGCCGGCACCTCAAGCGCGCCGTGCGCCTGGCCCTACGCGGGACGGCGGAGGACGGTGACACCCGGGAGCCGCTGTCCTACAGATGGGCGTTGATCGGCTTCGTGCTCTCCTTTGGCTATCTGGTGTACTTCTGCTGGCTGGCCGGAGCGCGCGTGATCGCGGGGACGGCGATCATCGGGTTGATAGTCGTTCACTACATCGTGTGGGCGAGACTGCGGGCAGAGACGGGGCTTGGTTTCATACCGTTTCCCCTGACGGTCAACAGTATGATAATCGTACCCTTCGGTAGCGGTATCTTCACACCGCGGGAGATAGTCACCCTGTTCTCCACCCGGTGGACCTACTTCCCTGGGTTCGGGGAATCCTTCGAGGTAGTCACGGGAAATAGCCTGGAGGCGTTCAAGGTCGCGGACTCGGCGCGAATCGCCACGCGGCCGCTGCTGTACGCGATGGTGGCGGGGCTCGTGATATCCTTGGTGGTCGGCGTGTACGTAGTGCTGACGGGGATGTACCACTACGGCTTCTTCAACTCAGGGGCCTCATCGTCTGGCTGGTTGAGCTCACAGCTCCGAGGAGTCGGAACCGGCATCTTCAACACGTTGACCACGCCCTCCAAGTTCGACCTGAACGGCACCATCGGCATGGGGGCGGGCGCGGCGGTCACGTTCTTCCTGGCCACCATGAGACTGCGCTTCTGGTGGTGGCCGTTCCATCCCATCGGCTATCTCGCGGCCAACTGCTGGGGCATGCACTGGTATGCCCAGCCCTTCTTCATTGGGTGGGCGTTGAAGAGTCTCACTATCCGATACGGCGGCCTGCGTCTGTTCCGGCGCACAATGCCGCTAGCCATCGGCCTGATAGTGGGAGACCTGGTAAGCGAGGGGCTGTGGGTATTCGTGATCACGGCCCTGCGCAGCGCCGGCGTCGAGGTCTAGGGGCGACGCGAATCGCCTGCCGGCAGCCGTCTCCGCGTGCTTTCTCCTCTCGTCGTGTCAGGCAAGACGACGTATGCTTGTCATGGGGGTTACCTCGGCAGGGGTATCGCGCGACAATGCAGAAAGACGCCGAAGCGCGGCGGAGGCCGGCGGGAGGAATGGTAATGGATAAGGTTCGTATCGGTGTCGTTGGTGTGGGGGGGATGGGACAGGGCCACTGCGCCTACATGCACGACTTGGATGTGGGAGAGCTCACGGCCGTTTGCGACGTGTCGCCGGAGGTGGCCAAGCAGGTCGGGGAGCGGTCCAAGGTGCCGTATTTCGTCAAGCATACGGATTTGATGGATTCGGGTCTCGTGGACGCAGTGCTGATTGCGACCCCCCACTACCAACATCCTCCGACTGCGGTTGACGCTTTCAAGCGCGGGATTCACGTGCTGAGTGAGAAGCCGATAGCGGTGACAGTGAAAGAGGCCAGCCGCATGGCCCGCGCCGCCGATCGGAGCGGCAAGGTGTTTTCCGTCATGTATCAGCTGCGGACGGAGCCGCGCTACCAGGCCGCGAAGAAGCTGATCGACGACGGCCGGGTGGGCGAGCTGGTGCGCGTGAACATGGTCTTGGCCATGTATCGGTCCCAGGCCTACTACGACTCCGGCGGCTGGCGGGCGACCTGGAAAGGGGAAGGGGGAGGGGTGCTGCTCAACCAGGCCCCTCACGGATTCGACCTATTCACATGGCTGGTCGGCCTGCCGAAGTTCGTAACCGCGAGCACGCGCGCGCGGCTGCACGACATAGAGGTTGAGGATGAAGCCTTTGGGCTCTTGGAGTTCCCGAACGGAGCCCACGGATACATCTACGCGGGAGTAATCGAGGCGCCGCAGGTGGACCGGATCGAGATTGTGGGGGATCGCGGCAAGATCCAGTTCGACGAGCAGGGGTTGCGGTTCTGGGAGCTCGCGACCCCCATTAGTGATTTCACGCGACAGAGCACGGATATGTGGTCGGCCCCGAAGTCGAAGCTGGTGAAGGTGGCGCTGACGAAGGGAGAGACCGGACACATCGCGATCGTGCGCAACTTCTGCCGGGCGATTCTCTATGGCGAGGAGCTGGTGGCGCCGGGCAAGGAGGGGATCTGGAGCCTGGAGCTGGCGAACGCGATGATCCTGTCCAGCTATCGCAAGAAGACGGTCCGGCTGCCATTGAAGCGATCCGAGTACGAAGAGCTCATCGACGAGCTGAAGGCCAAGTCGAAGCCGAAGAAGCATGTCCGGGAGCGGCGGGTCACAGACACGCAGTACAAACGGTGACGCGGCGCGGGTGACG
>CAZWRO010000042.1:3637-12455 GCA_964635365.1 uncultured bacterium
GGTGACGCGGCGCGGGTGACGGCGGCAAGAGGCTGATTACAGCGGAGGAGGCGATCCTGTGAGCGCAGGTGGCGGGACGATTCGAGTGCTGTGCTGGTCGGATTGGAGCGAGCCGAAAGAGGTCTACCCGAAGGGGATAAATGGCGAGATAGCCGAGTACCTGAACGGCGTCGAGGGCATGGCGGCCCGTACCGGGCAGTTGAGCGATCCCGAGCAGGGCCTTAGCGCGGAGGCGCTGGCGGAGGCCGATGTCCTTGTCTGGTTCGGCCATTCGCATCACCGCGAGGTCTCTGACGAGTCGGTGGAGCGCGTCGTGAAGCGGATAACCGACGGGGGTATGGGGTTCGTCCCACTGCATTCTTCGCACATGTGTCGCCCGGTAACGACGCTGTGGGGGACGAGCGGAGAGATTGCCTCCTGGCGGGAAGCCGACGAATGGCAGCGCGTCGAGGTGCGCGCTCCGGATCATCCCGTGGCGGAGGGGGTGGAGGAGTTCGTCGTCCCTCACGACGAGATGTACAGCGAGCCCTTCAACATCCCGGAGCCGGACACGCTGGTGTTCTACTCCCACTTCGAGGGCGGGGAGGAATTCCGGTCGGGCTGTGCCTGGGAGCGAGGGAAGGGACGCGTCTTCTACTTCCAACCAGGGCACGAAACGCAGCCGGTCTTCCAGCAGGCGGAGATACGGAAAGTCATCGTCAACGCGGTTCGCTGGTGCGCTCGGCGCACCTGAGCGAAGGCCCTACCTGGGTGCGCTCACCTCGAACAGGCGAAGGATCTGAAGCCGGAAGTAAACGACAACGATGGCGATGATCCAGGCGGCCGCCAGAATCTGAACCCACCAGCGGTCGATCAGCCTGGTCGGCTTTCCGTTCCGGTCACTCATTGCCCCGCCTCCAAGGGATGCAGCACGCACCGAGCATCATCGCGGGCAGTGATCTCGGTACATGCCACGTGACTGCCGTGATGGCCGGGATGCACGATCATCGCTTGCCCCGGTTCTTGCTCGACGAAGTCGCGATGGCTGTGCCCGCCCAGCACCAGGTCGACCGCGGCAAGCGCCGCTAGGTCGCGATCGACGCGGTCGCCGCAGTGGGAGAGACAGACGACGAGGTCGGCCTTCTCTCGCAGTTCCTCCGCCAGTCTGCCGGCGGCGCTCAGGGGGTCGTCGAAGACGTAGTCAGTCACCCGCGCCCAGGCCGAGTCGGGTCGGGTGATCTGCGGCGCCAGGCCGATCACCGCCACGCGCCTTCCTCCGATGCCGTTGAGGACCGCGTGATTCTGCACGGCCTCGGGAAGTGGCTGACGTTTCGCCACTAGGTTGGCGGCGAGCACCGGGAAGGTGGCCTCCCTCAGCTTCCGTTCGAGAATGCGCCGGCTCGGGTGCGACTCCCGGTTCCCCATCGCCATGGCGTTGTAGCCGACCTCCGCCATCTTGCGCAGTATCGGCTCCCCGCGGAGCCGAAACGTGAGATTCCCCGCAGCCACCGCGTCGCCGGCGTCCAGCAGCAGCGCGCCCGGGCGGCTCGCTTTGAGCTCGCTCAGCTGTCGCGCGGCGGCCGGGCTCAGACGATTGTGCAGGTCGGAGGTATGAAAGATGACGACGGGGTCCATGCTGCTATCACCAGGCGACGTAGTCGTGCCGGCGCAGGAACTCGAAGTAATCCATCATGGATGACAGGTTGGGGTCGATCGCCTTCGCCAGCTCGTCCGGCGTCAACGTGCGCGTGGTGCGCAGCTCTCGCGCCGTCAGGTGACACACGTCGGCCAGCGAACGTCGCCCGTCACACCAGCTGAGCAGGGCGAGAACCGTCGACGACCAGCGCGGGCTCGGGTGGCCCTCCCGCGCCTCCGGGGCGATTCGGTCCAAGGTGAGCGGTCCCTTCACCAAGCGGCGTGGGTGGATCGTGGCCAGCGCGCCTTCGGCCTCTCCGGACTGGGGTACGTGTCCGGGTTGACCGGCTCTCCGGGCCAGGGCCGTCGCTTCGGTCTTGCCGGCGGCCCGCACCTCGCGCTGGAGCGCTCGCACTTGCGGCCGGGAGGCCGCCCGCTGGGAGGTCGGGAGAAGATTGAGGACAGAGCCGACCGCCTCCGCATGTCGTTCGGCGAGATAGGATATCTGGAGCTGGCTGTCGTTGAGTTCGGTTTCGTCGCGGCCGGCAAGCTCGGCGACTCCTGCCGCGGCGATGGCGCTCTTCCCGCGCGCCGCCGCCAGGTGGGCGAAGTCGACGATCTGGTGTTCGTCGGCAGTGGCGTTCAGGTAGGCGTAGGCGGCGGTGATCCGCGCGACCATGCCCTGCGCCTCGGAATCCAGCATCTCGGGGGTGTCCGCTGAGGAATGCCAGGTGCGGCTGTGGCTCCCGATCCACGGGCAGGGAATGCCGATGCTGGTGTCGGCGATCAGGTTGTCCGTCATGGCAAACGCCGCTTCGTCCCACGGGTAGGCGGGCGCCTCGGACAGCACCTCGCGCGCGAGCTGAAGCACCAGCGCGTCGGTGTAACTCATGTGAGAGTGGGGATTGGCGTAGAACGTCAGGGGCGAGATCGCGTATTCCAGCGAGCCGCAGGCCGCGTCCAGGCAGAGCCCTGCGACGGTGCGTCTGGCGCGCCGCGCCGTCTCCACCCAGAACAGACTGGTATAGCATTCGGAGATGAACAGAAAACGGATGCTGCGCTTGGGCGGGGACAGGCGGCCCTGGGACACGAGGCTACTGAGCGCGCGCGCGACCTCGATCATGATGCCAATGCCGGAGGCATTGTCGATCGCGCCCACCTCGAACTGATGCCCAAGAACGAGCACCTCTTCCTTGCCCGAGCCCGGGATCACCCCGGTGACGACCGGAAGCGTGCCCGACCCCAGGCTGCTTCGCACCAAAGCGCGCCCCTTGAGTTGCTCTCCGGCCTTCAGGCGGGCCCGCAGTTCGTCGCCCTGGCGCGGAGAGATCACGAAGCCCCACGCCAGCGTATCGCGATGCGTCAGCGCCCACCCGTTCGGGTCGTCGCTCCAAGCGTTGATCCAGGAAACGGCATCCGGAAGTTTGGCCGGAGGTGGCTGGAAGTCGGAGAGAATGCCCACTGCTCCGAGTTCCAGGAGAATACGCTTCGCTTGATGGGGGTGGGCCGAGGTGAACACGATCTTACCGCGTACGCTCTCCGGGTCGCAGTTTTTCTTGTCGGCTGCGTTCTCTATCCAGACGATGTCGGCTTCCACTCCCTGTTCCGGCGTGGGCGCGCTCCACATGGCCAGGCAAAGTGGCTCGCGCGCGTGGTCCGCGATCCGCTCCGCGGTTCCGTTTGAACCCACCAGGTCAAAGGTGGCCTCTTCCACCTCCCAGGCGAGAGGCATCATCCAGTCGCCGAATATGCTGCGACCGTCGGCGGGGGCCTCCAGCACCTCCACTTTGTCAAGCCCGACGTCGCGCAGTCGTCCCGCGCTGTGGCGGGCGCTCTCCATGAAGCTGGAGAACGTGAACCGATGGTCGATGGATTGCACGGCAATCGACTCGTCCCAAGCGCGTCGTCCGTCAATTTCCGCCTTGAGCATGTCCAGCAGGTCTCGGAACATAGGAACACCTCAGATCTCGATTCAGTTGCAGAATTCCCTATGGCGTCCGCCTTCCCTGCCATTCCTGCGGCGCGCGGCGGCCCAGAGGGGAGGAAGAGCGCATTTTGCGTGGAACTTGTACCCTATCGCCCGCCTCCGGCGGGCGGTTCCTGGTCAGTTGAGCCCCGGCCCGACTTGCAGGACGTCCGCTTGGGCAGTAGCATGAGTCCCGCTGCCGAGACAGCGGAGAGAGAGGATCTGCACCGTGACAGAAGTGACGATCACCCCAAGGAAAGTGCCCCCGGTCAAGACCAAGTACCGGAGCATTCAGACCGCAATTCCGGCGCCGCAGTCGGTTCCGATACTGCAGTCCCTCTACCGAGATGAGCCCCGCTCTATGCGCGGGCAGGGCCCGGTGGTGTGGGATCGGGCCGAGGGGTTTCAGGTACACGACGCCTGGGGCAACACCTGGCTCGATTGGAGCTCCGGCGTGCTCGTTGCCAGCGCCGGCCACGGCCGCCCCGAGATTGCAAAGGCGATCTGCGAGCAGGCCAACAAGACGCTGCTGCACAACTACTGCTTCCCCAGCGAGATCCGCGCTCGGCTCGTCGAGAGGCTCGCACGCCTCGCTCCCGACCCGCTGGAGAAGGTGTTCCTGCTGACCACCGGCGCGGAGACCACCGAGGTCGCCATTAAGCTTGCCCGCACCCACGGCCGCTCCGTGGGCGGCGATAAGAAGATCGGCCTCGTAAGCTACGAGGGGGCTTTCCACGGTCGCACCATGGGCGCGCAGATGATCGGCGGCATCCCGGCGCTGAAGGAATGGATCGTTAACCTCGACCCCGACATGGTGCAGGTGCCGTTCCCCGACGGGTTCCGGTGCCAGGACACGAGCTTCGACTTCTTCCTAAAGACCCTCGAACAGAAGGGCTTCGGGCCGGACCGCATCGCGGGCGTGATCAGCGAGACCTACCAGGGCGGCAGCGCCGCCTTCTGGCCGAAGGAATACGCGCAGAAGATGCGCGTTTGGTGTGACGAGCACGACATCGTGCTCATCTTCGACGAAGTGCAGGCCGCCTTCGGCCGCACCGGGAAGATGTGGGGCTTCGAGCACTACGAAGTCGTGCCCGACCTCACCTGCTGCGGGAAAGGCATCACCAGCGGCCTCCCGCTCTCGGCGACCATCGGTCGGGCCGACCTGATGGATCAGTACCCGCCGGGCAGCATGACGAGCACCCACACCGGAAACCCGGTCTGCGTGGCGGCGGCCTTGGCGAATCTCGACCTCATCATCGGCGAGGACCTGCCACAGAAGGCGGCCGCCGTCGGCGAGGTGCTCCACGCGGGACTGCGTGAAATCAAGGGCGATTACCCCGACATCTGCGCCGCGACCATGGGCAAGGGAATGGTCGCCGGCCTGCACATGGTGAAGCCCGGCGGCATCGAGCCCAACGCAGAGCTGGCGGCCGGCATCGTGGACCGCTGCATCGAAAAGGGATTGCTCATGTTCCATCCCGTCGGCGTCGGCGGGGCGACGGTGAAGATCGCTCCGCCGCTCATCACCCCGGAGGAGGCGGTCATCGAAGGGCTGTCGGTCTTGCGGGAGGCCATCGAGGAGGCGCGACAATGAGTTGGGATAAGAAGATGAACGTCCTGCTGATCGGCGGCGGCATGATCAGCCAGGAAGTCGTGATTCCGGCGCTCCTCCAGGAGCGCCTGCGCGGTGTCGTCGGCGACCTGCACATCTCCGCGCTGAACGCCGGCATTATCAAGCAGTGCGAGGAGCTGTTCCCCGGCGGGCAGTTCCAGGGCCACCCCGACCCCGCCAAGTACGCGGCCGACGACAACCAGCCGGCCCTGTACCAGGAGGCGATGGCCAAGCTCGGCGAGCACGGCCTGGTCGTGGTCGCCACCCCCGACCACCTGCACACCAACATGATCCTCGAAGCCATCGAGGCCGGACACGACGTGATCGTGATGAAGCCGCTCTGCCTCAAGGTGAACGAGGCCCACCGGGTGATCGCGGCGGCCGAGAAAGGCCAGGTCTACGTCGCCACCGACTACCACAAACGCCTGGACCGCGCGGTGCGGCTGGCCCGCTACCGAGTGCGCCGGGGCGACCTCGGCGAGATGCTGCACGGCCACGCCTGGATCGAAGAGCCGAAGTACATGCCCCTGAAGTTCTTCGGGCTGTGGGCGGAGAAGTCCAGCCCCTTCGAGTACATCGGCGTCCACTACGCCGACGCCTACTACTTCATCACCGGCCTCATCCCCAAGCGCGTGGCGGCCTGGGGCCAGAAGAAGTTCCTCCCCTCCCAGGGCAGCGACGCCTACGACGCGGTGCAGGCCATGATCGAATGGAACGACGGGTCGGTTCTCTGGATTCAGACCTCCTGGGTCTGCTCCGAGAAGAACTCGGCCATGACCAACCAGGGCCTGCAGATCAGCGGCACCAAGGGGGAGTACTGGGCCGACCACAAGTTCCGCAACCTGCACATCCTGACCGACGACAGCGGGTTCGAGCAGATCAACCCCAACTTCTTCAAGCACTTCGATAGCTGGGAGATCGACGGGGAAACCGAGTACGTCGGCTATGGCTTCGACAGCATCTCCCGGTGGCTGCGGGATAGTCATCGGCTGCACTGCGAGACGGAGGGAATGTCAGAGGCGGAGGCGCGCTCCCATCGGCAGCAGACCTTGAAGTCGTGGGAGGCGGGCCAGCGACCGCTGCCGCGCCAAGCGCTCATCGGGGTCGCGGTCAACGAAGCAGTACGGCTGAGTCTCGACAACAACAACGCTTACGTCGCATTCGACGACGAGATGTACCCGAAGCTCTCGAAGTAGCCGGACCAGGGAACTCAGTTCAAGGCGGGCCGGGCGAATGCCTGGCCCGCTGTTTTTTTCAACTCTCCCAGACCGCCAGGCCCAGCCCACTATTTCCCCTCTGGTCCCCAGCGCACCCAGTCGGCGTCGACTCCTGTTGCCCAGCGATTCGGAAGTACTGCGGCCTTCACTGCTTCTCGGACTGCTTCGTTCGTATCATTCTCTGCCAGCTCATCGAGTAGGGCTCTAGCCAGGTAGCTCTCACCTGGACAGCTGACGATGACGTCGACGAGCACCTTAGTCTACACGCGTGTACTGCAGGTCTTCTTCGTCGGGCTGATCATCGGGGCCGATCAGAAAGAAGGGCGAGAGGAGGTCTAGGTTATCGCCTCCGTATGGTTCCTTCTCCCGCAAGTCGTAGGCCAGGGAGGTCTTGCACCCGTAGGACCAGTCCTCAGGGTCGAGGCTACGTACGAATCCAGCTGCGCTGGGGTAAAGAAATACAAGCCAACGGCCGTCGCTGCTCTGGACGAGCCTGCCGCGGTTCTTCTGTTCCGACTCCTCGAACTTGGGAAGCCGGTACTCGGCCGCGTCTGCCGGCCGAACGACGGGTACTCCGCGACGCACGCCCTGCGTCACGGCTAGGACACGTGTCCGGATGAAGTAGCGGTCCCTGCTCAGCTCCTCCGAGAGGATATCCCACTCTCCGAATCGTTGGACACGGTAGGTTATACCGCCCGACGTGTGGACCTGGGAGATGGTGCGCCACGGATGGCACTGAGGGGATAAATAGGTGCCGGCAAGCAGCGCGAGGGGACTGACTGTCAGCCCGAACACCAGCGCCACTCGGAAGCTCACCCAAGTCGCCCAATGGTACCATGGCCTGCCTCCTGCGCGCCGGAGGGAACCGATGAGCAGCAGTACCGTCAGCAGTACCGTCAACAGCTGCAGACCCAACATCGCCCAGGCCGCGGTCACGACGAGTTCTCGGTGGTGCTCGACGACCAAGCTTCCCGGGGTTGGTTCGGGACCGGAGCGCGGCCACACGTACCAGGTGACGGCGACGAGCCACGCAAGGTAAAGCCCTACCAGCAGCATTGATATGACGCGTCGGCTCCGGAACATCTGGGTCCCCCCTGTTGCTCGCCGATAAGGCTACACTCGCGGCAGTATCGGGTCAAGCACCCCCGCAGCCGTGAACTGGGTCGGCCCCGGAAGGAGCCCGGCGCGGAGCGGCCGGTCCGAAACGTCCCGCGAGACCATCATCATCGGCAACAGGAACAGGCACAGCACGTCGCCGGCAAAGGCTGGGATGCTCAGAAGCCGCCGTTTCAACCTGGGCCAAACGGTGAGAAGCGAGGAGGCTCGGCCTGGCGACATGAGGCCGTTTTGCCCCTCGCTTCTCGTTTCCGAATAGGAGACGATGTATTGGTTTCATTCCATACTTGGCCGGTTGCCCTGAGATGCCGCGGGCAAAAGAAAGGGCAGGCCGTCTGAGACGGCCTGCCCGGTAGGTCCTGCGAACGCTAGCCCCGCATTGCGGGTCTAGCGGGAGTCGCTCTTGGCGACCTTGTCCCGCACCACCGCCTGCGCCGCGGCCAGCCGTGCAATCGGCACGCGGAACGGCGAGCAGCTAACGTAGTCCAGTCCGACCTTGTGGCAGAACTCGACCGAGCGCGGGTCGCCGCCGTGCTCGCCGCAGATCCCCAGCTCCAGGTCCTTGCGGGCCTTCCGGCCGAGCCTGCACGCGGTCTCCACGAGCTTGCCAACGCCGTCGACGTCGAGCGTCTGGAACGGGTTCTCCGGGAGGATCTTGTCCTCGACATAACGCAGCAGGAACTTGCCCTCCGCGTCATCTCGGGAGTACCCGAAGCAGGTCTGGGTGAGATCGTTCGTGCCGAAGGAGAAGAACTCGGCCTGCGCCGCGATCTCGTCCACGGTCAGCGCCGCCCGCGGAATCTCGATCATGGTGCCGATCTTGTAATCGATGTTGACACCCTTCTCCTTCATGACGGCCTTGGCGACCGGTTCGATCCGCTCGCGCACAAAGGTCAGCTCGTTCACGTGGCCGACCAGCGGCACCATGATCTTCGCGTGGACATCGACGCCGCGCTTGGCGCACTGGCAGGCCGCCTCCATGATGGCGCGGGTCTGCATCTCGACGATCTCCGGCATCATGATGCTCAGCCGGCAGCCGCGCATCCCGAGCATCGGGTTCAGCTCGCGCATGCTTTCGACTGCCTCGAGCATCTTGCGGAGCTCCTTCAGCTTGCGGGACTTCGGCGACTTGATTTCCAGGCGGCACACCTGCTGCAACAGCTCGTCGTGGTCGGGCAGGAATTCATGCAGCGGTGGGTCGATGAGCCGGATCACCACGGGCAGCCCGTCCATCGCCTTGAAGATTCCGACGAAGTCCTTGCGCTGGAACGGCAGCAGCTTCTTGAGCGCGGC
>CAZWRO010000043.1:0-12348 GCA_964635365.1 uncultured bacterium
CCGATAACCCGGATCACCGCAGTACCGGTATTCTCACTGGTCGACATGGAGGTGTCTTCCTTTCCTGGCGCTGGAGCGTCCGACTCCACAGGCTCCACAGCCGCCTCCGTAGGTTCCTCGCCCGACGACTGCACCGCCTCTTCCGGCGGGTTCACCTTCCGCCTCTTCCGTTTCGCCGATCGCACTCTCTGTCCTCGCTCCCCCGCCGGTCGCAGTTGACCCCTCGCCACCACCGGCCCGTTTCTTCGACGCCCGCGAGGTCATCCCTCTTGCCCCCAACGCCCCCCTGTCGGCGACTACGGCGCTCCCGAATTGCCTTCCTCAACCTCCGTCATCGCCACCCCCACCTTGGTCGGCCGCAGCACCCGCTCCCCGAAGTGATATCCCTTCTCCAATTCCAGCGCCACCTCCCCCTCCTCCTGGTCCTCACTCGCAGGCACCTGCACCACCGCCTCGTGTACGCTCGGATCGAACGGCTGCCCCAGCGCCTCAATCGGGCGCACCCCTCGCCGCGTCAACATATCCATGAGCTGCCGATAGATCAGCCTCATTCCTTCGTATACCGCCTTCGTCTCCGCGCTCCCATCCACGCCGGGCTTGGACGTCTCCAGCGCCCGCTCGAAGCTGTCCACAATCGTCAGCATCCCCAACATCACCCCGGACACCGCCTGCACCTGCACCTCCGCCATCTCCTTACGGGCCCGCTTGCGCGCGTTATCCAAGTCCGCCACCGCCCGCAAGTAACGATCCCGCATGTCTTGGAGCTGCCCCTCCAAGAGCGCGAGCTCGCCCTGCAGCATCTCCGCGCCAGAAGCCTGCTCCTCCCCCTCCCCTTCCGGAACCATCTGCTCCGCCGGAAGCAAGGAATCCTCCGCCTTGGCCTCTTCCGACTTGCTCCCAGCCTTCTCCGCTGCAGGCTTCTCCTTGGGCCGCTTTCGCGTCACAGAACTTCCTTTTCTCCCGCCAATGCCATCCGCCCGGAATCGCTCTCTCGCTCCGCCATTCCCACCCACCCCCCAACCAACTCACCTACCTACACACCTCAACAAGCCCACCCAACTACACACCCCCCGGCCGGCTCAATGCCTCACCAGGAATCCCTCAAAGCCCTCCCGTTCGAGCTGCGCAATTGCCCCGCGGGCCGCATATTCCGTCTGGTAGCTCCCCGTCAGCACCCGATACCTCGCCCTTCCTTCGTCGCGGTCCACCTGTATCCTGGGTGCAAATCCCGCCCGATCGAGTCGCGCCGCCAAGCTCCGCGCGCCCTGCTCTTCGGAGAACACCCCAACCTGGATCGAGTACGACCCCTCCGCCGGACGCCCCGCCTCCGGCCCAGCCCTTGGCGGCGGGCTCGGCTCAAGTTCCGGAGGCTCGCCTGCTACCGCCGCAGCGCTGCTCGTCTCCTCGCCTGGGCCTTCGGTCTCCGCCACCTCCGACCCGGCCTCAGCCTCCGAAATCACCTCCTGCGGAGCCGGCTCGGGCACATACACCCGCCCGGGCGAGAGGTGCCGCTCCGCCCCTCCCTCCGCCGTCTCCTCCGACTCCGACGTCGAGAGCTCCTCGAAACGCGGCGCAGTTCTAAGGTAGGCTCGCGCGATCACCACTCGGCCCACCACAAAGCCTATGGCCAACACGAAGAGCAACACCGAAGCCGTCAGGAGGATAGACGCAACACTAGTTTGACCGCGCTGGGTTTCCATCGGCCCTATGCCCGCAGACCCCTTCAAAAGGGCACAGGCAGATAATAGGCGATTCAATCAACGGTGTCAAGAAAATGCCTTCTCCCGGCATCTCTGGCACCTCCCGCCAACCTCAAGAGCTTCGCCTCCGCCGCGGCGGAGGCGAAGTCGCACCATCCCAGCTACTCGACACCGTCGCCTACTTCTCTTCGTGCTCCATCTCGCCCACCGTCACGTCGATGTCGGCGCGCTCCTGGATCCGTTCAATCTTCCCGTCCCGAATCCACACCACGCGATCCGAAACGTCGATCATCTTCAAGTCGTGCGTCGCCGATATCACCGTTACCTTCTTGTCCTCGTTCATATGCTTCAGCAGAGTGATGATCTCTTTTCCCGTCCGCAGGTCCAGGTTACCTGTCGGCTCGTCCGCGAGGATGATCGCAGGATCGTTCGCAAACGCCCGCGCGATGGCCACCCTCTGCTGCTGTCCTCCCGAGAGCTCCGTCGGCTTGTGGTCTCGGCGGTCCCCCAGCCCAACCGTCGCCAGCAGCATCGCGCCCTTATCCAGCGCCTCGTCCGTCGTCATCCCCGCGAACACCATCGGCAGCGTCACGTTCTCCAACGCCGTCATCACGGGAATCAGGTTGAACGTCTGGAAGATGTACCCGATCTTCCGGCACCTCAGCCAGGCCAGCTCGAACGCGTCCAGCTGAGCCATATCCACCTCGTCGATGAACACGGTGCCGTTCGTCGGCTTGTCCAGGCCGCCAATCATGTTGAACAGGGTGGACTTTCCCGAGCCCGACGGGCCCATGATCGAAACATACTCACCCCGGCGAATATCCAGCGCCACATTGTCCAGCGCCCGCACCTCCGTGCCCCCCATCACATAGTGCTTGGACAAATCCTTCGTCCGTACGATATACTCATAGACTGACATGCGCGGCCTCCCTGATATCTTCCCTGAGACTACAAACGCAACGCTTCCAGCACGCCAAACGCAACGCCTAGAACTCCGAACGCAGCGCCGCCGCCGGCGGCATCTTCGCCGCCCGCCAGGCCGGGTAGAGCGCCGCCATTACCGACAGCAATCCGCCGATGACCACACCGAACAAGATACACAGCCATGCCGGCACGTTCCAACCACCAAATGTCACCGCGGTCGTACCCCAGCTCGACCACATCGCACTCCACCCCAACCGCGAGCTCTGCATCACCATCACCAGCGCCGTGCCCGCGATGGCTCCCGCCACCGATCCCAGAATCCCTAGCACCAGCGCCTCCAGGATGAAGAGCCGCACGATAAAGCTGTCCAGCGCCCCCAAGCACTTCATCGTGCCGATCTCCTTGTACCGCTCCGTCACCGACATCAACATCGAGTTCACGATCCCCACCGTCGCCACCAGCAGCGACATCGTCACCAGCCAAATCGTCCTCGCCTGCATCTCCGTCGCCTCGTGCGCCACCCCCAGCTCCTCCAGATCGATCGCCGCCTTCACCCTCACGGCCGCCGCCCCAAACAGCACCGCACTCATGAAGGCGATCCCCAGGAAAATCCCGGAAGCCGTGATAACAGACCGCCCCAGACGCACGAATATGTTCTCCCGGGTCATCTGCAGCGCCCGAGACCACGGCAATACGATCTGCCGCTCAATTACGCCCTTGCCCGGAGCTTCCTCAATCACTTCTGGCATGCGATCGCTCTCCCTTGTTCTCTTCCGACTCCTCCACGGCAAATCCCACCACACCCCGCTTCCCCAGATCCTTCAAGAACGTTCTCAGCGACCACTCCGCCTCCGCCCGCGTCAGCTTGTGCTCCTCCTGGCAAATGCGAATCAGATCGCGCAGCGTACGCTTGCCATCACACAAGTCCCAAAACTGCTCCCCCAGCGCATCCAGCTCCACCACCCGTTCCTTCGGAATCGGAAACACTATCGCCAACACCCGCGCCCACCACTCCCGCCGCCGCGCCAAGACCAGCTTTATTCCCCCTCCTTCGATTCGCTCGCTCTTCAGCGCCTTGTTCCGCAGCGGCACCGACCCCAGCACCTGCTCCGGCGTGAGCCGCGGCTTCCGCCGTCTCAGCATCCTCACGCCTCCTCATGGCAGATGATCGACTCCGTCACGCCCTGCAAGATCTCCCTGTCCTTCGAATACACGCCCTCGACCAGATACAGCCGGTTCGACTCCGGACAGTGCCAGACACGGGCGCCGAACTCCGCCACCGATGGTCGCTTCACCGCCCGCGCCACTTGACTTCTTATGCTTCCCGCCAGTCGTCTCTTCTCCCCCCGCACCACCAGACCCTCATGCCCCTTCGTCTCCGCCTCCTCCGCCTCCCACTCCACATCCCGCCTCCCCCGGTTCTCCTCCTCATACCACTCCTTCAACCCTCGCCCGTGCAGCACCAGCGGCACCATCCCCCATCGCGCCACCTTGAGCTTCGCCGCCCCCTGCGCCAACTGCAGCTCCAGATAGCGCGTCATCCGCTTCCACGACACTATTTCGTACTTCTCCGGCGCCAGAAACGCCAGCCCGTCAAGCCCCCATATCTCCCAACCCTCCACCGCGTGGTCGTCCAGCGACCTCAGCACCTCCCGCGCCGGCTCCTCAAAGTCCTCCTCCGCAAGCCAGCTAATCTGCGCGATCAGCGCCCTCTGACACACCTCGCAGTTCCACAGCACTCCCATCCCACACTGAGGCCCCCTCCAGGCGAACGTCACCATCTCCTTCTTCGGCTTCGACCGGTGGCTGATCACCTCGAAGTCCGTGCTCACCTCCAACCCCGTCGGGCGCTTCCGCTTCCCGACCGTCAGCCGCTTTATATACTCCTCCCGCTTCCGCTCCAGGTCTATCCGTCCGCGTGACCACTTCACCTGGAGGCGCGGCATCCGCTCATCATCCACCCGCAGATACCCGGCCTTCCGATCACCTCCCATCGCCCCCAGCGTCCAGTCCTCCGGAACGCGCACCGAGATTCCGTGCCACCCGATCAGCATGGTCCTCTCTTCGCGCGCCGACACCTCTCCCCGGCCGCCACTAGAACGGCAGCGACCGCACGGCCTTGAAGATGATTGTCAACCCGATCGACACCATCCCGATCAAGCCTATCCCGCACGTATACCCGGCCGCCAGCACCGGCGTATACTGCCTCCATCGCCGCGCCCCGAACCGCGGGGAGAAGTAGTACCGACCCAGAATAGCCCCCACGAACATCGGGATCGACCACCACGTCGGATACGGGAAGCCGCCCGCGATACCGTAGAACCACAGCGATGGAATCTTCAGCGCCATAAAGCCCAGGTACATCAGCAGCGCCGTTCCGCCCGCATACCCCATCACCGGGAACTTCAACGCCTGAATCAAGAAGGTCGGCTGTCCCGCCGCCGAAGGCATCGTCGCTGTAGCCCACAGGCACTGGTAGAACGAATACAATGGCCAGAACGTCTGCGCGTACGGGTACTGAGACGATGGAATCTGGCTCGACCGCCAGAAGAACGACCAATATACGAAGCTGAACACCACCATCAGCACCAGCAGGAAGGCCTCCGCCTTCACCACCGTCCTCATCCTCGTGCCCGTCAGCTCCACCTCGCGGAACATCTGCGCCGCATACCCCACATCGAAGAACGGAACCGGCGCAAACCAGATATCGACTCCCTTGTACCCACTCAAGATGAACGTCGCCTGCTGCACGTAAGGGATCTCCATACCGCGGCCCGTCAACCCCAGCAGTCGGGCCGACATGTAAGAGATCAGCGGCGTCCAGAAGAACGCGAACAGCGCCAGGAAGATGAACGGGAAGTTCGGCACCAAGATCCGACACAACGTCAAGTAGCCCACCGTCGACAGCGACCACGCCCCCAGCGCCCACCACAACGAGAAGTCCCCTCGGCCCGGCGGTATATTCGCGTAGCCCTGTCCTGTTTCCCCTCTCGCTCGCTGCATTCTCGCCTTCAGCAGCGCCGCCACCACCGCGTGCATCCCGATCAGCGCAATCGCCAGCGACACCCCGATCCCGATGCTCATGAACATATCGAACTGCAGCGTCATCTCGCTCTGGATCAGGCTCATCCCCTTCGCCCACGTCGGGAACAGCCCCGGGTTGATGCGGTACAGCGTCGGCGCGAAGATGAAGTTCGAGAACATCGACCCTATGAACTGCCCCACCACAATCGGGAACGGCACCACGAACCCCCAGAATATGAGTCCCAGATCGGTGCCCACCGCGATACGGCCGGCCGGCAGCACGTCCTCTGTGTTCCTCATCAAGTCGATGAAGGGAATCGGGATCAGCGTCAGCGGGTCCGCTAAGAACCCGCTTGTGATCACCGGAATCGCCACGAAGAAGAACCCGTACACCATCCCGATCATCGTCCCCACGCTGAACACCGGCCAGCGCCAGGAGTCCTTCTCCTCCGACACCTCCGCCAGCGCCGTCGCTCCCTGGGCCGCAATCGGAGCCATCGGGAACGGCAGCCGCTCCACGTCCGACGTCGTCCGGAACAAGAAATAGCCCAACCCTACCCACTGCATGCGCCACAGCACGTTGCCCGCCAGCAGCAGCAGAACCGGTACCAACCAATCGTGATGCAGGAACGTTCGCTGTATGTACGCCTCCGAACCCAGCGGCGGCGCATACCAAGTCGGAATCTGCTTCGCAATATTGAAGCTCGCCGCCGCCGGCGAGTTCACCAGATATTGAGCCCAGATCAGCCACGCAAACGCGCCCCCAGCCAGCATCAACCCGCCGGCCATCGAGTTCACGCTCCCCGCCATGTAGTAAATCATGTACAGCTCTTGGCGGGTCAACACCGTGAACGACCGCCGCGCCACCTCGGTGAACAGGATAATCGTCGTCCACTGCCCGGCAGGCCCCAGGTTCTGGCCCACCAGCAGACCGAGGTAGATCGCACCCGGCAGCATGAGAACCGCTACGAAGAGCGTTCCCAAAATAGTCTTCGCGGTGAAGCCCTCTCGGAACTCCGTCGGCTCAAGCTCCGGCCGCCGCTCAGTAAACCATTGGCCTGAGTCTTCGTCCTCTTTAGGCGCTTCCTCGTCTCTATCCAGTTCCTCGGCCAACCTGGTCACCTACCTCTTGCTGATTTGAACCTGCCGATTCGTCTCGCCGCGTCTTCTCTGCGCGCCTTCTCCAGGCGCCCTATCCAGCCGCCTCCGCCACCGGCCCCTCTGACAGCCCCAGATACCGGTCTCGCTCATCGGACCGCAGCGTCCGCCAAATCAGGAACTGCTTCCGCAGCGTATTCAGGAAGCGCCGGTTCACTCGTCGCCACGACGACACGTCGCCGCTCGCCCGCTCCAGATGCAGGCGAATCTCGAACACATCCTCCATGTCCGTCGGGATCGTCCGCAGCTGCACCTTCTGGCTCACCCCCAGGTCGAACGGAGCAACCCACGTCATCACGTCGATGATATAGGCCGTCCCGTGCTCGCTGGGCTCCTCCCAGTGCTTCACATCCTGTGTTACGAAGTCCCCGATCGAGTACTCCTCATAGGCCTGGAACCACTCGACCATGAAGGCCGTCAGCGCCGTCGCCTGGTCCCCGGTCACCGCAAACGGAAGCGGGATATCCCACGTATCGCCCTCCGGGTCCGGCACCTTCCAGCTCCGCTCGATAGCGGGCGTCGCCACCTGCGAAGCCTTCCGTGCCGGATACAGAGTGGACAGCAGCACCACGCCGATCACCACGCTCGTCGAGGCCACCGCCGCCACCGACGAGTAGTTCAAGTAGAGCCCGGACAGAAGGCCGAACACCGTCACCACCTTAGCCATCCCCTGTCCGACCAAGTACCCGAAGATCGCACCCAGAATCGCGTACACGAACGCCTCCGCGATGAACAGCATCGCAATATGGCTCGGCGCCAGCCCGATCGAGCTGAAGATATGGATCTCCCGCACCCGTTCGTACACCGCGCCCAGCATCGTGTTCAACACGATCAAAGCCGCAATCAGAATCGGGATCAACACATCGCCCATTCCTATGATCGACGTGCTCCCAATCGCGCTCCACTTCCGAATCTCGTCCCCCGTGCCCGCGTAGAGGTTGAAGCCCAACCTCGGCATCAGCGCCTCCAGCGTGCTCCTCACCTCTTCCCCCGTCACGAAGCTGACGGCCACCGACTCCACCTCCGCCCCCAGGTTCAGCGCCGTGTTGAACGGCACGAACACCACCTGGTCCGGAGACAAGTGCAGATACTCCTGGAATCCCGTCCTCTGTCCCTGCTGTTGCTGCTGCTGGCCGCCGCCGCCCTGGCGTCCCATCCGTTGCATCTGAATCCAGTCCACCGGCGTCAGTGGCTCCTGGTCCAGGTCCAGCCTTGCCTTCGCGCGACTCGCGCTCATGATCCCGATCAACTCGTACGGCACCCCGCCCAGATAAATCTGCACCTTCCCGACGTCCGCCGCCGTGATGTGAAACTCCTCCGCTATCGCCGTCGGAATAATCGCCGCGTGTACATCATCCTCCCGGAACCACCGGCCCGCGATCAGCGCCTGATCCAGCCCCGTCACCTCCGTCTCCGCCGGACTCATGCCCGTGATCGCCCGCGCATCATACGTGGCATCGCTCGCCGAACTGCTCACCTGAAGGAACGACTGCTCCTCCGTCTTCGAGGTGAAGAACCACGCCCTCGGCGCCACCGCGCGCGTCCGCCCGAACTCATCGTTCAGCACCCGGTACGCCGACTCTTCCAGCGGCTCCCACATCGCGTTCCGGATCAGCAGCCCCTGATACGTCGGCGTACCCTTTGCCCGCCGCTCGTTGTAGCGCGTCGCCGTTGTCACCGACGTAAACGAAAGCACCGTGAACGTCAACAACACCAGCGTCAGGCAGGTGAAAATCGTCCGCGCCCGCCGCTTCCTCATGTTGCTGATCCCCAGCGAGAAAGCCGCCGCCGCCACCCCCATCCGGCCGATGTCGGCGCGGTGTACGCCTGACTCCTTCATCTGCAGCGCCTTCAACTGCGACTCGAACTTCGTCGTCACCAGCGTGATCACCAGCACGCTCAGCGCCACCATGATGAAGGCCAGCGGCACGATCCACGGGGTGCTCGTAATCTCGAAGGCCGGGTGGATGAAGCTGAACACCAAACAGATCGCCGCGAACACTCCCAAGAATCCTACGATCTGCGTCCGCAGATTCGGGAACGCAAACACCAAACGCTCCACGAAGAAAGCGAACGGCAGCATCAACGCCAGGTAGAACAGAACTCCCTTCACCACATCGTTCATCGTCGAAAGCACCGCCGGGTAGGCCCGCGCCTCATACCCCCAGGCGGCCCGGGCCAGCGCGTCCGCCGACTCGTAATCCCTCCGCGCCAGCGCCTCTCTCGCCTGCTCCAGCCGCGCCAACGCCTCTGCGTGGTGCTGCTCTACGATCCTGTTCACAATCCGGAACCCGGCCAGCTTCTGCATCCGCATCTCGTCCAGAGCCCACATATCCCCGGCCACCCGGAGCGGCGTATGCGACAGCGCGAACGGCCCCTCCACCCGATACCCCAGCCCGCTGTCGTTCTCCGACGTGATCGTCTCCGCGTTCAGCAGCAGCATCCGCACCGACCCCGGCCCCAGGCCCATCATCACCTTGATGCTGTGTCCCGGGTCCGCAAACACCAGCGCCACGTCCTCCACGTGGCTTCGCCACGGCTCCGGGTGCGGTATCGTCAACCCATATCGCCGCGGCTCCGCATTGCTCAACCCGTCATACACCTTAATGTAGCGCAGCGTCGTCAGGCTCTGCGGGTCCACCAGGTCGTACAGCGCCATCGGCGCGCAGTCGAACAGCACCACCGTGAACTCTTTCTTACCTGACGTAATGAAGAACTCAGTCGGGTCCCGCGGGTGGTGCCGGTTCCCCATCGGACCCCAGTCCGGCGCGAAGTCGATGTCCCCCGTCTCCGGATTAGTGTGATACGCCTCTATGTAAGTCGGCTTTCGCCAGCCGTAAGCGTTGATCGTCGGATAGCCCCAGAAGTGAACCCGCGCCTCCTCGTCCACAATCTCCACCAAGTCGCCGCGGGTGCCCATCAGCGTCGAATCCGACATCCGCGCCACCACCATCGTCCCCGGAATCGTCTGGTCCGCCACCACGCTCCTCGTCGGGTCGAAGGCCGGCGCCCGTACCGTCAGCTCCGCGAAGCCCCCCGTCACCGTCATCCGCGCGTAGCTCGGATCTTTATCCAGCGGCATCTTCGGATCCGTCACAACGTCCCACATGCTCGCCGCCAGGAAGCACGTCTGCCGGTACAAGTTCCGGAAGTTCATATGCTCCACAGTATCGAACGGCGTATCCACCAACCGCCGCTGGTCGTCCGTAGTCACAAAGGCCGCGCCCCGCGCCCCGCCCAGCGTAATCGGCTCATTGTCCAGCGCGATCTTCCCGAAGATAAACGTCCGCCACGGCTTCCCGTAAATCGGGTTCACCCCATCCGCAAACTGCGCCTCCGCATCATCGAATCCGACCGTCGTCCCCCAGTCCGCCATCAGCGCCGCGTTCTCTCTCAGCGTCCGCGAGAACTCCGAGAACCGCCGGCTAATGTCCATGTCCTCCCGCTGGTCGTAGTACATCCCCTTGTAGAAAAGCCCCACCCGGTTGTGCTGCGTCGAAAGATCGAACGCCAGGAACAGGTTCGGCAGCATCTTCTGCCTCACCGTGCGCGTGTACGGAATCAACCCCAGGAACCGCGCCCGCTCCTCCACCGGCACCCCGTCCACCATCTCATCCAGGTGCGTCGCCACATAGTTTCGAATCCCCGCCAACCCTATGAAGTGCGCCCCATTGAAGATCACCCGCACCGTTCGCTCCGGCGGGTACTCCGTCAGCACCCGCGTCACTTCCAGCAAGCTAGCCGCGCCGGCCGTGCTCTCCGCACCCGGAGAAAGCTGTGGCACGATCGACATCGAGTCATAATATGCGCTCAGCCAGATCGACTGGTCGCTCAACTCCGGGTTGCTCCCCGGAATCTCCGCCACTATGTTCCAGGCCTGCTTGCGCTCCCACGTCATCCGGCACTGGATTCTCACCTCCACCTCAGGCTGCGACTCCAGCCGCGCCATCAGCGCGTACGCGTCCGCACGCGAAATCCAGAAGCGAGGGATGTTGATCGGAATCCGCAGGAACTTCGCCTCCGCCTCTCCCCGCGTCGTCGTCTCCGGCTCCACGAAGATCAGCGCCCGCGCCCCCAGACGCGGCGCGTTCAGCCAGCCCGAACCACAGTTGAAGTCCATCAGGACGGCGGTGTCCTCGATCTCCTGCCCGTTGAACTCCGCCAGTCGCCCCGTTCCCCCGTTGATCAGCCGGTACGTCTGTCCCCCCTCCGGAAGCTGTGAGGTCCGCACCAAGTTCGGCCACAGCGGATACAGATTGTACGTCGCCACCGTCTCCCCGTCTTGCAGCACCTCCACCGTCGGCTGCCCCTCCACCCACGGCACCGTAACCCAATACGCCTCCCGGTAGGGCAACTTCGGAGAAAGCCCGCCCTCGCTCACATCCTCCAACCCCATCGACTGCAGCTCATCGACGATATACTCCGCCGCCTGTCCCGCCCCGGGGTATCCTGCAATGCGAGGGGTAAAGCTGCTGAGAGTGCGGACGTGCTCCTCAATCCGATCCTGCTCCACCGTCTCCGAAAACCGCGCCCACCACTCCTGCTGCTCCGCCGTCGGCTCTTTCCTCCCCAACGCCGCCGAACACGGAGACGCACTTAACAAAGACCCAAGCAGCAAGCTGCTCGCACACACAATCAGCCCGCGCCCCAGACGGCGCCGGAGCCCTGCTCTCATATCCAGTCGCCTCCCGCTAGTGCCGCTTCCCCCCTCCCCTTAACCCTACTCCCGCCGGCGCCATCCTAGCACGCCGGCCCTCCCGAAGTCAATCTGCGGCTCAACGGAGCGTCTTGCGCCCGATTCGGCATCACCTCGACCATCACCTTCCCCCTATCTTCGCTCCCGACGTAGACCGCTGGTTCGGCCCCGCGCACTCGCTCTTGGCCCCTCCTCACACAATCATGGTTGACACCGCCCCCCAGGCCGGGTATCATATGTCCGAAAGAGCATATGACATCATGCCGAGACTAGTCCACACCCTCAAAGCGCTCGCCGATCCCACCCGGCTCCGCATCGTTCAGCTCCTCGAAGGAACCGACGAGCTCTGCGTCTGCGAGATAGTCGACGCCCTTCAGATACCCCAATACCGCGTCTCCCGACATCTCGGCCTCCTCAAGGCCGCCGGCGTCGTCACCGACTGGCGTCAGGGCAAGTGGATGCACTACGTCATCAACCCCGACCTCTCTCCCGCCGACCGCGCCGTCCTCACCTCCGTCTGCGCCCGCGCGCGCAAAGACCCCTCCGGCCGCCAGGACCAGCGCCGGCTCAAGCAACACCTCCGCCCGCGCGTCAACGGCGAGGTCGTCACCTGCCCCGAATGAAATCCTTACCTCGGCCTGATAGTCAGCCTTATGTTCGGCCTAATATATGTAAGCATGGACATCTTTGCATGTGTTTCGAGGCGCTCGTCCTCGTGGCCCTGGTCAACTTATCCCTCGCCTTCAAGCGGCGATACTTCGCCGCCGAACCGGCGCCCGCCCAAGGAGTAGCCTAATGAACGACGATCTAGTCCAATGCCCCTGCCACCCGGTCTGCGCCTCCCTC
>CAZWRO010000044.1:0-3730 GCA_964635365.1 uncultured bacterium
TCACCGCCAACTTCACCGAGATGCCGACGCTCAGCCTGACCAAGACCGGTTCCGGCTCTGTGCGTGTGGACGGAACCCTCCAGTCTCTGCCGTGGTCTGCGCAGTTCACCACCGGCGCCAGCGTCCAACTCCAGGCCGTGCCCGACGATGGATGGGAGTTCGACTCCTGGTCCGGGGACGTAAGCTCCACCAACGCAACAATCACCGTCACCATCAATGCCGACACGGACATCACAGCTGTCTTTGCGGAACTGCCCACCTATACCCTGACCCTCGACAAGACCGGAAACGGGTCGGTGGAAGTGGACGGCACTCTGCACGCCTTGCCTTGGTCGGGCGAGTTCCTCGTCGACGCCGAGGTGACCCTGACCGCCGTGCCGGACACCGGCTGGGAGTTCGAGAGCTGGTCCGGCGATGTCAGCTTCACCAGCGCCACCATCACCATCCAGCTCACCGCTGACACCGACATCACCGCTAACTACGGTCAGGTGCCCACGAAAACGCTCTCCATCACAGGTGCTGGCAATGGCGCCGTCAGGGTGAACGGAACGCTCCAAAGCCTCCCCTGGAGCGGCCTATTCAATGCCGACGC
Organism: uncultured bacterium; assembly: GCA_964635365.1. Lineage (GTDB taxonomy): Bacteria > Armatimonadota > Hebobacteria > Hebobacterales > Hebobacteraceae > CAZWRO01. The sequence continues at coordinate 593 of CAZWRO010000044.1, forward strand.
CGACGTGACACTCGAAGCCGTTCCCGACACCCACGACGAATTCGTGAGCTGGTCCGGCGATCTGTCCGGCGATCAGAACCCCACCACGATCACCATGGATGCCGACAAGTCGATGACGGCGACCTTTGGCCTGGTTCAGTATTCTCTCACCGTCCGAACGAGAGGGAACGGGTCGATCGCGGTGGACGGAGTTCCCTGCACACTGCCGTGGACGCGGCAATTCGCCCCCGGCGCCCAGGTGACTCTCGAGGCCTTCCCGGGCGAAGAAGCGCAGTTCGTCGCTTGGTCCGGCGACCTCGAGGACATCACCAATCCGATCACCATCACCATCGACTCCGACAAGACGATCTCGGCCAAGTTCTCTGAGTCCGGGCTCTTCCCAGACGTCCCCGACAACTACTGGGCCTACGACGAAATCGAAGCTTGCCTTGAAGCCGGCATCATCGGCGGCTACCCTGACGGCTACTACCGGCCCCAAGGAAAAGTCGACCGCAGCGCGATGGCGGTCTTCATCTCCCGCGCCTTGGCGGGTGGCCCCGAGAACGTGCCCGAGGGCCCAGAGACACCGTCGTTTGCCGATGTCGCCACCGACCATTGGACCTACAAGTACGTCGAATATGCCGTCGCCAACAACATCGTCGCCGGGTACCAGGACGGAAACTACCATCCCGACTGGTTGGTCACGCGCGGCCAGACGGCCGTCTTCATCGCCCGGGCCCTGGCCGAGCCAACTGGAGAAGACGGACTGGCCGCCTACGAGCCGCCGGAAACGCCGACCTTCCCGGATGTCCCCACAGACTTCTGGTGCTACAGGCATGTGGAGTACATCGCCGAGCGCAATATTGCCTCCGGCTACCCCGACGGTCTCTATTATTCCGCCAGGCAGGTAACCCGCGACCAGATGGCCGTCTTCATGGCCCGCGCCTTCGACTTGCTCGACTAGCGCCCGGCCCCCTGAAGTAGAGAACGCCCTCATCGCGGGCCCGGGAACGGGCCCGCGATGTCTTCTTGGCGGAGATCTTCCCGCCGTCCTACGCCCCCGCTTGGCTCCCTCCAGCCTGTGCCCGCGGCGGGCGTCACCCCCCGCGCGCCATCTTCAAAGTCGGCAGGGCAAAACGGGGGACGAACGGAACCCCTTGGCCCATGACCGAGGTCGTGCCACAGAGCAGTCGCCAAACCGGCGGCGTCACGCTGCGCGCCGTCCTCGTTTCCTTCGTACTGCTGATCCTGGTGGCTGTTACCGCGTTCTACGTAGAAATCGCCTGGCGTCGTGTCTACGAGTTCGGGTCCGGGGTGCCCGCGATGGCCCCCGTAGCCCTGCTCTTCATCCTCACGGCCCTCATGGGCATCCCCACCTTCAGGCGAGTCGGCTTCACCCGCCGCGAGCTCCTCACCGTCTACGCCATTGTCCTCGTCGGGGCCCCCCTCGTCAGCCACGGCGTCCTGTTCTGGATGATTCCCAAGACCATCGCCTACTACTACTCAGCCCGCGTCCACCCCGCCTGGGAGACGGCCTTCCTCCAACACATCCCTTCCTGGTTCTCCCCAACAGACTTCGACGCGGTCGAAGGGTTCTTCGAGGGCCACGCCCAGGTCCCGTGGTCCCTCTGGTGGATCCCGATCAGCGCCTGGTCCACCTTCATGTTCTCCCTCTTCGCCTCCGCCTTCTGCCTCCTCATCATCGTTCAGCGGCAATGGATAGGAAACGAGCGCCTCAGCTTCCCCCTCGCGCAGATCCCCCTGGAAATGGTGCACGATCCCGGCCCCGGCCAACAGGACCGCGCGGGGCGCCTGCCTCTCGTCTGGCTGTTCTGGATCGGATTGTTCATCTCACTCTTCCTCAACTTCATGAACACTCTCTCCACCAAGGTACCCTCCATACCCGCCATCCCCTTGGGCCCGATTCCCATCGTGCAGTGGCAGAAGATCGGCCCCCTGGCCGGCCTCGGCCAAATCGACCTCGTGCTCTGGCCCTGGATGATCGCCCTCGCCTATCTCATCCCCAAAGAGCTGTCCTTCTCTGCCTGGTTCTTCTGGCTCGTGCGTCTCGGCCTCACCGTGGCCGCCATCGCCTACGGCCACAACCCCCAACGTCCGGAAGAATGGTACGAAAGCGGCTTCCCCGCACCCTACATGCAAGGCGGCGGCGCCGCCCTGGCGCTCGGCTTCTGGGTCCTTTGGATCGCCCGCCGCCATCTCATCCGAGCCGTAGGGCTTGCCTTCGGCCGATCGGCCGGGCCGGCCGACTCCCGGGAAACGCTCCCCTATCGATGGGCCATGATCGGGCTCGTCGTCTCTTTCAGCTTCATGGTCTACTTCTGCTACCTGGCCGGGTGCCGCCCGGCCTTCGGCCTCATCATGGTCGCCCTCATCGTCGGCTACTACGTCATGTGGGCCCGCCTCCGCGCCGAAACCGGTCTCGGCTTCCTGCCCTTCCCCCTCGAGATCCAAGACGGCATTGTCGTCCCCTTCGGGGCCGGCATCTTTCGGCCGCGGGAAATCGTCACCCTGATATCCACGCGTTGGGCCTTCTTCCCCGGCTTCGGCGAGTCGTTCGAGGTCTGCACCGGGAATGCCCTGGAGTCATTCAAGATCGCGGATTCCGCTGGCATCAACAAGCGCCGCCTCAGCATCGGGATCCTGTCGGGATTCCTTCTCGCTCTCGTCGTCGGCGTCCTGATCGTCCTTGTCGGCACCTACCACTATGGCTGGCAGCAGCTCGGAGTCGGCAGCACCTACTCGTGGACCTCCTGGCAGACCCGCAACGATGGCGAACGCATCTTTCAGTATCTCACCAATCCGGGCGGCACCGACGTGAACGGCCTCCTCGCCATCATCTCCGGCGCTGTGGTTGCCGTTTTCCTCGGCGCCATGCGCCTCCGCTTCTGGTGGTGGCCCTTCCATCCCGTGGGTTACATCGCCGCCAATTGCTGGGGCATGCAGTGGTACTACATGCCCTTCTTCCTCGGGTGGGCCCTCAAGTCGCTCGCCATCCGCTACGGCGGCCTCCGCCTCTACCGACAGACAGTACCCCTCGCCATCGGCCTCATCGTGGGCAACCTGCTGAACGGCGCCGTCTGGTCGGTCGTGGCCTTGCTGACGAAGGGCCGCGTCTGAGATCCAAGACGTCGGAAGGGC
>CAZWRO010000044.1:3830-8185 GCA_964635365.1 uncultured bacterium
AGCCTCCGTCCTCGGCTGCTCCATCGGCTGCCGTCGGCGCAGGTCGCGGCCGGCGATCGCCAGCGCGGCGAACATCACCACCGTCGCCCAGAACAGACTCCCCATCGCCCGCGCGTAGTGGTTCGCCAGCAGCACGGTTGCCAACACCAGCCCCCACAACGACACGCGCAGCGCTGTGGACGAGAATCCGCCCAGCCGTCCCGGGACCTTGAGCAGCCGCAGCGCCACCGTAATCGGCAGCAGCAGCACCACGAAGAAGTACGTCCACGAAATGGCCGATACCATCAGGAGCATCGTCAACACCAGAGAGTACTCGACGGCCTGCGCCTCCGGGCTTCGCGGCCTCCGCCAGCCGCAGGCCGCAACGAAAGCGGCCGCCAGCGCGGCGAACAGGCCGAGCACCACCGCGTTGACCTGGGATTCACGCAAGTCCACAAAGTTCACGTACATCGGCGTCCCACGTTCGCGCGCCGCCACATAAGCATCGACCTGCGTCAGATACCGCCGCGCCACCGCCGGGAGCGACTGGTTCCCGAAATCCAGACTGTGCTGCCCCCAGTCCCCGGCCTCACCGCGGGAGAGATACGGCATCACCACCCGGTCTCCCCAGTCTCGCACCTCCACCAGATTCCGCCCGAAACCTCGCGCCGGCCCCGGCACCAGCAGCAGGAAGAACCCGCACGAAAGCACCGTCGCCGCCACCAGCCGCACCCGCCCCCGAAACAGGAAGTAAGCCAGCACCGGCGCCGGGAAGGCCTTGATGGCAATCGCCGCTCCCAACGGCAGGCCCCCAAGCCATTCTCTGCCTCGCGACGACTCCAGGAACGTCCAGTACATCAAGGCCATAATCAGGATGTTGGTCTGGCCCAGAAACCAGTTGTCCACCGCGAAGACGGCCACCAGCAGAGACGGCAGCCAATAGTACCGGGGCTCGACGGCTACTCCTTCGGGGATCGCCAGTCGCACTGCGAGGCGCGCGGAGACCGCCAGCAGAGCCACGTTGAGCCCATACCACAGGAAGAAGAAGGCCGCGAAGGGCAAGGCGCACAAGGGGGCCACCAGCACCGCGAAAGTCGGTGGATACCGGTAGTGCGGAAGATGAGTCAGCGTCTCTCCCGTCAGCACCCGCCTTCCGGCCTCGTACCAGACCTCCGCGTCCTTGAAGTCCCCCGCCCGGAACTTGAGGACCATCGTCACCGTAACCAGGACCAGCAACACCGCCGCCACCACCCGCGCGACGGCGGCCGCCCGCGCTTCCCTGCTCTCGTTCACTTCGGCCTCGCCCAAGGGGGTCTCCTCCACGCGCCGCACCCTGCGCCGTCTCGCACTCAGTCTTCGACCCGACCGTGTTAGCAGCCTGTCGCGGCAGGGCTGAGAGGCGGCCGGGCAGAACTCTTCGCGGGCCTATCCGGTAGAGCCCCTCGGACAGCCAACATCGCTCGCACGGAGAGAGACATGAGCACCAGCCTCGCGTTCATAGGCCTTAAAGGGCACCAATACGTAGTGTTGGAGGCGATGGAAGACGTCCCCGACGCGCACATCGTGGCCGTCGCCGACGACAACCCTAAGGCCTTGAAACGTGTCCCGGGCTTCCCCGGCGCCACGGCGGAGACGCGCACCTACCTGGACTACCGCGAGCTGCTCGACAACCACGCGCCCGACATCGTCGTCGAGGCCGGCACCGACCGAGACCGAGCAGACGTGCTGGTCGCCTGCGCCCGGCGGGGCCTCAACCTCATCTCGGAGAAGCCGATGGCCAAGGACCTGGAGTCCCTGGCTCGTGTCCGACGCGCCATCGAAGAGGCCGGCGTTCACTTCTCCATGCTCATCACCATGCGATGCCATCCCCACTACCTCGCCATGCGCCAGGCCATCGCCGACGGCGCCATCGGTGAGGTCACCCAGGCCGGCGGGCAGAAGTCCTACCGGCTGGGCGAGCGCCCGGCCTGGCAGAAGAGCCGGGAGACCTTCAGCGGAATCATCCCCTTCGTCGGCATTCACGTCATGGATCTCATGCGCTGGACAACCGGCCGAGAGTTCGCAGAGGTCATGGCCTACGCCTCCAACGTCGGCCATCCCGAGATCGGCGACCTGGAAGACAACGCCTGCGTCATTGCGCGGCTCGACAACGGCGCCTCAGCCGCCTTTCGGCTCGACTACTGCCGGCCCGCGGCCGCTCCCACCCACGGCGACGATCGCCTCCGCATCGCCGGCAATCGCGGCGTCATCGAGGCCACCGAAGACGGCGTCACGCTGATCGCCCACGATGAGGGGCCGCGCGAGCTGCCCCTGCCCGCCGCCGTCAACTTCTTCGCCGACTACGTCGACGCGCTCCGAGACCAGCGAGACCCCTTAATTCCGCTCTCCGACTGCCTCCGCATGACAGAGGTCGTGCTTTGCGCCCGGGAATCTGCCGAAACCGGCCAACCCGTGTCTCTCACTTGAGGATCAGGAAACTCTATGGAAACCAGAACCACAGTCGCGATCGCCGTATCGGAGGCGCCATGACCTCCCGCGAACGCGTGCTGCGCACGCTCAACCACGAAGAGCCCGACCGTGTTCCTGTGGACATGGGCAGCAGCGTCGTCAGCGGCATCATGGTCACCACTTATGCCGCCCTCCGGCGCCGGCTCGGCGTCAACGATACCCCGCCCAAGGTCAGCGAGCTCATCCAGATGCTCGCCGAGGTCGAGCCCCCCCTCCTGGAGAAGCTCGGCTGCGATGTCATCGGCCTCTTCCCCCGCACCGGGACCTTCGCCATCCGTTACCACGACTGGAAGCCCTGGACCACCTTCGATGGCGTCGAAGTCCTCGTCCCCGGCCAGTTCCACTACCAGGTCGACGCCCGCGGCGACCTGCTGCTCGCGCCCAATGGCGACACCACCAAGCCGCCCAGCGGCCGCATGCCGAAGGACGGATACTACTTCGACATCATCACCCGACAGGAACCCATCGACTGGGACAACCTCGACCCCGACGCCTTCGCCGAGCAGTTCAAGACCTTCGATGACGACGAGCTCGAGCACCTCGCGGCGACGGCCGACGATCTCCACCGCAACACCGAATTTGCCCTCCTCGGCGCCTTCGGAGGGGGCAGCCTGGGAGACCTCCCCAAGGTGCTGGCTCCGGAGCTCGACCAGCCCAAGGGAATCCGCAACTTCGACGACTGGATGGTCGCCCATATCACCCATCCCCAATACCTCAAAGACGTCTTCGCGCGCCAGACCGCCAAAGCCATCGAGAACATGCAGCTCTACCACCAGGCCGTCGGCGACAAGATCGTCGCCATCCTCGTCTCCGGCACCGACTTCGGCACCCAACGCGGCGAGTTCATCTCCCCCGACCTCTACCGGGATATCTACCAGCCCTTCCACCAGCAGATGAACGACTGGATCCACACTCACACCAGATGGAAGGCCTTCTATCACTGCTGCGGCTCCGTCTATTACCTCATCCCCAGCTTCATCGAAGCCGGCGTCGACATCCTCAACCCCGTCCAGTGCTCCGCCGCCAACATGGAGCCCGAGCGCCTCAAGCAAGAGTTCGGCGACCGCCTCGTCCTCTGGGGCGGCGGAGTGGACACCCAACACACCCTCCCGTTTGGCTCCCCCGACGACGTCAGCCGGGAGGTCGCCGAGCGCATTCGCATCTTCGCCCCCGGCGGTGGCTACGTCTTCAACGCCATACACAATATCCAGGCCAAGACCCCCGTCGAAAACCTGATGGCGATGTTCGACGCCGTTCGCCAACACGGCCGCTATCCCATCGCCGCCGGATAGACGGTCGCGCAAAGCTACTGCGGTACGCGAAAGGGAGGAGATGGAAGAAAAGCCTCGCATTCCGCCCGGACAACACTCCATAGGCCACCTCCTCGTGCGTCACGTCGGCGTCGTGCCCGCCTTCGACCCCGATAACTGGGACCTGCAAGTCGACGGCGAGGTGCATAGCCCCCGGCGTTTCACCTACCCCGAAGTGCGCTCTCTGCCCTCCGTCATCGACACCTCCGATTTCCACTGTGTCGAAACCTGGAGTGTTCTGGACTGCGCCTGGGAGGGCGTTCGCTTCTCCGACATCGCCGACCTCGTCTCCCCAACCGGACGCGCGCGGTTCGTCACCATTTGCTGCGACGGCGGCTATACCACCAGCCTCCCTCTCGCCGACCTACTCCAGCCGGATGTCCTCCTTGCCTGGGGCCTGGACGGACAGCCCCTCAAGCCCGAATACGGCTTCCCATTGCGCCTGGTCGTGCCGCACAAGTACGCCTACAAGAGCGCCAAGTGGGTGCGACGGATACACTATACCTACGAGGAAGAGATTGGCCATTGGGAAGCCCGCGGCTACAGCAACACCGCTGA
>CAZWRO010000044.1:8285-12317 GCA_964635365.1 uncultured bacterium
CGTCGGCTGATAAGCCTGCGCCACGCCCCGAATCTATGTCGCGGCGTCCCCCCACCGTTGGTCGTAACCCCATCTCAGCCCACTCTTTGCCCTATGGAATAACCCTTGGGCACAGCGTCATGGCTGCGAGAAGTGCCAGCCGCGTTGAGTCGGGTCGCAGCCTCTGTGTCCGGGGACACGCGAGTGGAAGCTCTTCTCGAGCACGACAGCGTCGTCGTCTGGCAGGAGTATCGCAGGACGCGCGACGTCGACATACGAAACGGTCTCGTCTTGCAGCACATGGGCCTGGTCTACCGGCTTGCGAATCGCTATGCCGGCCTCGCCCGCGACTCTCTCGACGATCTGGTCCAGGAGGGCTGCCTCGGCCTCATCCGGGCGGTTGAGCGATTCCGTCCCGAATACGGCGTCCAGTTCTCTACCTACGCCTATCCCGTCATCTCCGGATCGATCAAGAACTACCTTCGCAGTCGTCGCCGACTGGTTGGTCAGTCTCCGTGGGAGCGCGGCAAGGCCGACGACGACGATGCCTCCGACCCCTCCCGGCCGACTCTCCGTCGAGGTGAGGAGCTGTTCGCCCCCGCCGACCTAGAGCAGTTGACCGGCGCCGTCACCGAGGATTTCACCCTCGACGTCGTCGAGCGCCTGCTCACAGGCTCCCTCCTCGAACGCCTCCCCCTGCTCGAGCGCAGGATCCTCCAGCACTTCTTCTACGACGACCTCACCCAGCGCGAGGTCGCCAGGCGGGTCGCCCGAAGCACCAGCCGCATCTCGCGGCTCATGCGTCGCGCCCTCGAACGCGTTCGCCTCCTCCTCCTCAGCGTCGAGCAGGAAGATGTGCGTCTCGTCAGCCCCGCCTCCCCAAGCCAGACCCTGATCGTCCCCTCCATCGTCGACGCCGACACCGGGCTCTTCTCGCCGGCCCACCTCCACCGCTGCCTGCGCCGCGAGATCAAGCGTTCCCACGCCTTCGAGGCCCCCCTGACCCTGGCGCTCCTGCGTCCCGAATCCGGTCCCGGCCCCCTCCCTCCCAAGCTGCTCTCCCGCATGGCCGGGCGCATCTACCAGCAGGTTCGCGTCCTCGACCACGTCTTCCGTGCCGGCCCCCAAGAGCTCGCCCTCGTCTTCAGCTTGCCTCCGGCCGAGGCCGCCCTGGTTTGCGAGCGATTTCGCGGCGACCAGCTCACCGCCAAGCTCGCCTGCGCCATAGCCAGCTATCCGCGCGACGGGGACTCCTCGGCCGCCTTGATCGAGGTCGCGCACAGGACCCTCGACCAAGACTAGCCGGACACCGCGTCTCCTCCTCGCTTGACAGCCCGTATTGCCCTCCCTAGAATAGCGCCATCACGTTTCCGGCATTCGTCCATGACCTATGGCCTCATCTCGGATATCCACGGCAACCTCGAGGCTCTAACGGCCACCCTCGCCGAGCTGGCCGGCGTCGACGCCTTCCTCTGCCTCGGCGACATCGTCGGCTACGGCCCCGATCCGGGCGCCTGCGTCGATCTCATCCGCGAGCAACCCCGTCTCACCTGCATCGCCGGGAACCACGATCTTGCAGCCCTCGGCCACTACGATCTCAACAGCTTCAACCCCTACGCGCGCAAGGCCATCGAGTGGACCAAGAGCCAGCTCTCGGCCGACCAAACGGCCTATCTGGCCCCGCTTCAGGAAACCGCTCAGGTTGACGACGCCATCATCGTCCACGGATCCCTGCCCGGGCACATGGATTACATCACCAACACCGACCGGGCCATGGACTGCTTCGATGCCATGAGCGAATCGCTCTGCTTGGTCGGCCACACGCACGTCGCCGAGTACTACTCCAATCGCCCCGGATCGCGCGTCTGCGAGCAGGTCTCCCTCCTCCGCGGAGGCGAGATCCTCCTGGAGCCCGGACTGCGCTACATAGTCAACCCCGGAGCCGTTGGCCAGCCCCGCGACGGCAATCCAGCCGCCAGCTGTGGGATCTACGACACCGAGGCCCGCACTCTGAAGGTCCGGCGTGTCAGCTACGAGGTCAGCGTCGTTCAAGAGAAGATGCGTCGCGTCGGCCTCCCGGACAGCCTCATCGATCGTCTGACCTTCGGCCGCTGAACCCCGCCTATCCGCCAAACACCAGGCGAAGGTAGTAGAACGCCAGCGGCCCGTTGAACAGCAGGCTGTCGAAGCGGTCCAGCACCCCGCCGTGCCCCGGAAGTATTGCCCCCGCGTCCTTCACCCCCGCCCGCCGCTTCAGGGCCGACTCGGACAGATCCCCAAGCTGCCCCGCCACCCCCATCAAAGCTCCCAGCGCCAGCCCGTGTGTCACCGGCAGACCGAACCACGCCCCCAGCGCGGCGGTCACCAGCACCGACCCCGCCAGTCCCGCGATCGCCCCTTCGACTGTCTTGGCCGGGCTGAGACTCGGGCAGAGCTTCCGTCTCCCCAGCTTCTTCCCCACCACATAGGCGGCTATGTCCTCCGCCCAGCAGGCGGCCAGCACCAAGGTCAACCAACAGGCTCCGGGCGGGGGCGCTGCCTCCACCCCCCAAAGCTCCACGTAGCTCGCCAGCTGACGCAAGTGTATCGCGTAGCCGAACAGCACCGGCAGGTAGAGCGTTCCCAGGAAGACCGTTGCGCCTTCGACCACCACCTCCGTCCGCGCGCGACCCAACCCAAAGCGTACCAGCGCGACGACTAGCGTCAGTCCCAGCAGCGTCCCGAGCACGCCGAAATACGGCCCGGGGAACCTGGACTCAGGAAGGGCAAGACAAGCCATCGGAACCAGCACCCCGAAGGCGTACCCCGGCGCCGGCGCCGAGCGCAGAAACAGAGAATGCGCCAGCGAGCCCCCGGGCCTCCGCGCGAAGGCCATCCGGTAGAGCTCCCTCAGGCCCACCACCGTCAACAGCGCCACCGCCGCCGCGAGGTACCAGCCACCCAGCCAGGCCAATACCAGCGCCGCAGGCATCCCTATCGCGGCCGTCAGTAATCGCTGCCAGAACACTAGTCCCTAGCCCCCCTTGGCCTCCCCGCCCTTCTGCAGCACGACGGCTATCTCCGCGCCGATCAGCATAATCGTCGCCGTCAAGTAGATCCACAGTATCGTCACCACCGTGCCCGCCAACGACCCGTAGAGCCGGCCGTACGCGGCGCTCTGGCCCACCAACGCGGCAAACCCAACTCGCGAAATCTCCCACATCACCGCCGCCGCGCCGGCCCCTATCGCCGCCTCCCGCCACCGCGCCTTCTCCTGCGTCAGGAACACATACATCAACATGAACATCAACCACGCCGCCACCACCGGCCCTGCCGCACGCAGCCACGGGCCCCACCACGCCACCCACGGAATCGCACCCCACGCGCCCCCTCGCGAGGCGAGTGTCGCCGCGAACGCGGTAGCCAGCATCGTGATCAGGAAGATCAGCCCCGCCACGATCGTGGTTGCCAGCGCTATCACATTTCGCAGGAACAGAGGCCGGCCCCGCCCGTGCCCGGACCACACCCTAGTGAGCACGTCTTCCAACGTGTGGAACAGCCGACTGCCGGCCCACAGTAGTCCCAGAATGCTCACCCCTTCCACAAACCACCGTCCCGTCGGAAGCGAGAACTCCCGCAGCGCCTGCCCGATACCCGCTGGATCCAAAGGGAACACCGCACTCAGCAGCGTCTGCACCTGCTGGTGGGCCGCCTCCGACGATCCCAGCACCCGGCCGACGACCGATATCGCCAGCGCGCCGAGTGGAATCAAAGAGATCAGCCCATAGAAGGCGGTCGCCGCCGCCATCAGCGAGCACCCATCCCGGCCGAACCGCTCCCACACCTGGCGCATCGTCCCCCAGGCGGCGGCAAAGACGCGCCCTCCATGATGCTGCGGGGCGCCCCTGTCCTGAGACGCCCCACCCGTGACCTTGCCCTGCTCGTTTCCGCTCAACTAAGGATGTCGCTTCCCCCAGAGCGCATTTCATAACACAGATCGGCTGGCTGGCCGGCCCAGAGGCTGGCCTGAAATGCGCCTGACAAAGCCTGCCGCCCTTGCTATGCTGTTTCATA
>CAZWRO010000045.1:0-1559 GCA_964635365.1 uncultured bacterium
TCTCCTGGCCCTCCTCCCCCCACCCCGCAATCATCATATGCCGATGATAGCGCTCGCGATCTTTGTCAGTGAGACTTGCCCGGCCGGCCGGTTCGGACATTCGTCCCTTCTCCTTACGGGGCGAGGCGGGGGCCGCCGCACCCGACGCCGCTCCCCGCTGGGAGCGATTCCGGCGGCCCCTCTCGCTCCGTCACTAATATTTAACCTGCACCTGCAAGAAGGCGGCGTTGCCGTCCCACTTGCTTAGCTGCGAGAAGTTCCTCTGCGGCCGGCGAAGCTCGCCGAACACGGTCATTCGCGTGGCCTGGTCCAGATTCCACCAATAGCCGATGGTCCAGCGCCGGAAGAGGTCATCCGTGGCCTCCCGGTTTTCATCATACGTGTCGTACTTCACGAACAGCAGGTCCTGCCTGCTTGCGCATACCGGATGTCCCAGCTGACCGTACCAGCCGCGGATATCATGGCCCGCGTCGTGGCCTGAGATGAACTCGCCCAGGAACTGGGTCTCGCCCCAGTGGTACCGCGCACTCACTCCGGTCCTGTCCTGCCGAGTTGCCGCCGCCCCCTCATCGTCCGAGCCCCGGTAGACGGACAACGCAGTCGATCCCGCCGGCAGCGGGAAATCCACCCGGGCCATGATGTTCTTGCGCTCGTTGTTGTCGTAGGCGTTCATGCCCGTGCCATTGAAGATGCCGACGGCCACTTGCGGCGCCTCCGGTGACCGACGGTAAGAAGCCTGAATCCCGATGTCCCTCTGGTTCGGGAACAGCCGATCCATCATCAGCGACCGCTCCGCCGACCAGAGGTTCGGAACGCTTTCCAGCAGCTCGTACCCAAACGGAACCTTCGCCTGCCCGAACCGCAGCGTGGTTGGGCCCAGCTGATAATCCACGTAAGCCGTCCGCAGCTGTGTCTTGCTCGTGGGTCCGCCGCCGTCTTCCCGCGCGTCGAGCTGGAACTCCAGCCGATAGGCCACCCGCTCGCTCACAGGTCCGCGGATGTTAAAGCGCGCCCGCCTGACGTAGAACTCCTCCCGCCCCGCAGGCGTGTTGTCGTCTCGATACCTAAACTGCATGTATCCGTCCAGACGGTGGCGCTGTCTTTCGGCCTCCAGGTCGCTCACTCGCTCCTGCACATCTGCCAGCGCCGTCTCCAGGTCGTCCACCCGCACGCCCATCGCCACCAATTCGGCCCGGAACTCCTCGATGAGCTTGCGCACCTCCAACAGCAGGTCGGGGCCGACCGTTGCCAGCGGCTCGGCCGTCGGCGTGCTGGTGGGCGTCCCTTCCTCCGCCGCCGGTGCTCGGGCTATCTGCTGAAGGGACTGGCCCCGCTCCTCATAGGCCTGGCCGATCCCCTCGATCGCCCTCACTGTCAGCGAGGCCGCCTCGTACCGGCTGATCTGGTCGGTCCACTCGCTCAGCGGCCCTTGGGGATGGCCCCTCAGAAGTCCCGCCTGCGACAGCGCGTCCAGTGACTCGTACTGCCAGTCCCCAGCCTCGAAGCTCTCCGTGTTGGCCCACGCCACGCCGGCACATAACACGACCACCAGCAGCAGC
>CAZWRO010000045.1:1659-9322 GCA_964635365.1 uncultured bacterium
CAATCTCCTTGAGGAACGAAACCGCCTGTCGGAACCCCTCGTCGATGCTCATCAAGCTGTCCTCGTGCTCGATGCTCAGCACCCAATCATATCCGACCAGGCGAAGCGCGGACACCATCTCCTTCCAAACCGCGGCCTCGTGTCCCCATCCCACCGTGCGGAAGATCCACGACCGCGCGATTTCATTCGTGTAGGACTTAGTGTCCAGCACCCCGTTGCGCGCGGTGTTGATGGCATCGATCTTGGTGTCCTTCGCGTGCACGTGATAGATCGTCGGGCCCAACTCCCGAATCGCCGCCACCGCGTCCATTCCCTGCCAGAACAAGTGGCTGGGATCGAAGTTGGCCCCGATCGCGTCGCCGCAGGCCGCCCGCAACCTCAGCAGGCTTTCCGGGTTGTAGACGCAGAACCCCGGGTGCATCTCGAAGCAGATCTTTTTCAGGCCGTGCTTCTCCGCGTAGGCCGCCTCCTTCGCCCAATAGGGAATCAGCTTCTCCTCCCACTGCCACTTCAACACCTCCGAAAAGTCGGGCGGCCAGGGGCACGTGACCCAGTTCGGGAACTTCGCCCCCTCGCTGTCCCCGGGGCAGCCGGAGAAGGTGATCACCCGCTCCACCCCCAACGCCTCCGCCAAGCGCACCGCCAGCCTCCAGGCCTGGTGGTGCTTGCGGGCTATCCGGCCCTGCGGGTGTACCGGGTTTCCGTGACAGCTGAGGCCGGAGATCACCAGGCCGCGCTTCTCGATGGCCCGCAGGAAACGGCGCTGCGCCGCGGCGTCTTTCAGCAGCGCCGCCGCGTCACAGTGGGCATCCCCTGGGTAACCGCCGACACCTATCTCGACCGCCTCGCATCCAGCCTCCGCGACATGGTCGAGCATCTTCTCGAACGGCATCTCCGAGAACAAGACTGCGAACACTCCGACTTTCATCGCCACCTCCCTCGCGCCTGATATGCGTTTCCAGCCCGTCCCTAGGCGGGCCACCTGACCCGTCCCTAATAGGCGACTTCAGTCCACCGCCGGCCGCGGTGGCTCTCCAGCACGGCCTCGCAGACGGCCACCGCCCGGTGCCCGTCCGCGAAGGTCGGGAAGTCATCTCCCTGCGACTCCCCCGCGATCCTCAGATACACGTTACGGAACAGATTCTTGAGGGCGTCCGGGTATCCCTCCGGGTGGCCCCCCGGATAGTGCGCGTAAGAACGCACCTCCTCCCTCAGCAGCGAGGGGTCCTTGATCAGCACCTCGTTGCTCTTCTCCCGATACCCCACCCAAAGCTCGTTCGGCCGTTCCAGGTCGCCGGACACCGCGCATCTCGAACCATCGATCTCATAGCACAGTCGGTTTTTCCTGCCGGCCGACACCTGCGACACCGTCAGCGCGCCGCGCGCGCCGTTGTCCAAAGCGAAGAGCACGTTCGCGTAGTCCTCGCTGCGAATCGGCACCTCTTCATAATCCTCCGGCCTCAACAGCTTCCCCGCGAACGCCTCCACGCTCGCCTTCGGGCGCTTGCGCGTCTTATGGATGGTCGCCAGATCGCCCAGCACCGCCGTAATGCGCCGGCCACTGATGAACTGCACCAGGTCGCAGAAGTGCGATCCGATATCGGCCACCGCGCAGCTCTCGCCCGACACCTCGGGTTCGAGTCGCCAGCTATAGTCGGTGTCCAGATACAACCAGTCCTGCAGGTAGGACCCATGAACGGCGTAGATCTCGCCCACTTCCCCCGCGTCACACATCGCCTTCGCCTGCTGCGACAGCGGATAGAAACGGTAGTTGAAGTCAACCGCGTTCACCAGCCCCGTCTGCTCCGCCAGCTCGACCAGCGCCCCGGACTCCTTCGTCGTGGTCGCCAGGGGCTTCTCGGAAACGCAGTGCTTCCCCGCTTGCAGCGCCATCCGGCTGATCTCGAAGTGGACGTCGTTGGTCGCACAATTGTGGACCACCTCGACTTCCGGGTCCTCGATCAGCTTCCGATAATCATCGTACGCGCGCGGCACACCCAGCGCCGCAGCCTTGCTCTCGCTTCTGGCCCGGTCGCGGTCGGCCAGGGCGACCACCTCCACGAAACCTAGTCGCCGCAGCGCCTCCACATGCGCCGGCCCAATGAAGCCCGCCCCGATAACGCCGGCCTTGACACTACGCATCCGGTATTCCTCCCTGCCCTCGCGTGTGAACTCAACAATACCCGCGCGCTCCGCCGTCGGCGAACGCGATCACTCGTCGCGCAGCACCTGAATCTCCGCCGCGGCCAACTGCATGCGAATCCAGTTCGGATAGACCACCTGTTCCAGCTTCTGCCGGCGAAGCTGAGTGCGGATCAAGTCTCGCACCTCGTCGAGCGTGAACTGCCGGGCATCGGTCTTCCGCTCCACCCGTATCAGATAATACGACTCGCCGGCCCGGATGGGCCCCACCACCTGGTTGAGCGGCGCCGAAAACAGCGCGGCCTCGAAGTCCTGCGGAAGCGCCGGCCTCTGCCCCCTCACATAGGTCTGTAGCTCCCCGGCGAACGCCCGCTCCCGCGGATCCACCGCCGCTTCGGCCGCCACTTCCTGGAAGCTTCGGCCCTGCCGCAGCTGCTGCAGCGTCTCCTGTGCGGCCTGCTCGCTGGTCACTCGGATGACGCGAAAAGAAACACTCTCCGCACGACTGTAGAGAGTCGAGTTGGCGTTATACCAGCGCCCCACCTCTTGGTCGCTCACATACACCATATCCGAGAGCACCTTCTCCATCAGCACGTAATCGCGCGCCGTTCCCTCGAAACGACTCAGCGTAAGTCGGTTCGCGCGCAGGTAGCTGCTGAGCGCGGCGTCCGAGCGCAGGCCGAGGTCTTCTCGCGCCGCAATGATCTTCGCCTGCACCTCCTCCTCCGTCACCACAAGGCCTCGCCGCTCCGCCTCCTGGCGCAGCAGCTCGGCCGCCACCATGTCTTGGAGTATGTACGGCCCGTAATACAGCAGCGTCCTCTCTCCCAGAGTCTCGATGGGTATCTCCTCGCCGTTTACCATCCATCCGCGTACCCCCGAGATCGCCTCCAGCTCCGGCCGCATCGGAATCTCCGCCGATGACGAAACCTGTTGCTCGACCCGGACTCCCTCAGTAGCATCTGCCTCTCCCGCCCAGATCGGCGACAGAGCGATCAAGCAAAGCACGACTGTGCCCACGATTAGGCCCATTGCTCTCATCTCATCTGACTCCTTATGACTCGTGGCTTCGTCTCCTCGACACGGTTGCTCCGCGCCGGCGAAGCCGCTACGCGCTCCTCATGCAGTCGCTACGCGCTCCTCATTCAATGGCGCGGGCGACTCCCCTTTCTCCTGACGCTCGCCCGTTGCGCCGCCGCCAACACCCCGCACACAGCCGCCGCGTTCTGCACCTCCCCCCGCGCAATCATGGCCACGACGGCGTCGAGCGGCAACGCCACCGGCACTACCTGCTCATCCGGATCCGGCTTCGCCTCAACCGGCCGCAGCCCGCCGGCGAGGAAAACGTGGATCAGTTCGGAGCTGTACCCGGGGCTCAAATAGACCGAGAACAGCAGCTCCATCTCCTGTGCCTGATACCCGACCTCCTCCCCCAACTCCCGACGCGCGCACTCCACCGGAGCCTCCCCCGATTCGCAGAGGCCGGCCGGCAGCTCGTACAGCACGCTCCCCGTAGCATGTCGGTACTGCCGGATCATCACCACTCGCCCGTCCGGCAACACCGGCACCACCGCCGCCGCCCCCGGGTGGTGCACTACCTCCCGCCTCGTCCGCCGCCCGTCCGCCAGCTCCACCTCGTCCACGCTCACCGAGATCAACCGGCCCTCGAACACTGTTTTCGACGCTATCAAGCGCTCTCGGAGGTCTCGGTCCATGTCAGCCTCTGAGCCGCAACCGCGCCTCCCGCCCCCGCGGCGAGGAAGAACTCGGGATCCTCGGCCGGCGTCCGCCCCATGCTCTTCACCTCCACCCCCCGCTTCTCCAGCTCCTCCAGTCCCACCTGACCTCGTACCACCAATACGTCGTGCTCCGTCGTTATCTCCGCGTCGTCCAACTGCCGCTGAACGAATTCCAGCCGGTCTTCCGCCATCTCCGGGATGCTCACCACCGCTCTCGTCAACGCCACCCGCCCCAGCGCCACCAGCGACTGTCGGCTCACCCCGCGGTGGCGCGGACGAGTATCCGCGAAGCTGATGCGCGGCACCGCAATCGGAAACCCCTCCAACACCCCGATCGCGTTCAAGTAGTCGCCCTGCGCGATGGACCCGAACCCCCACTCCGTCTCCGTCCCCACGTTCCCCGGCCCCTGGCCCACAATCGCCACGTCCGCCCCCACCACCGCGCGCGCCGCCAGCAACCCCGAGAACACATTCACCGCCTCGTAATCCCCGCCGAACGCCTGCCCCACCGTAATGGAGGCATCCACCAACCCCACCTCTTTGAGCTGCGTCACCAGCTTGCTGAAGGCCAGCGGCAGAGCCGCCGTGTCGGTCATCACATAGGCCACCTTCGCCTCCGGCAGCAAGCCCTTAACCGCCGCCGCCGCCGGCGCGATCTGGCTGTGCAGCCCCACCGCGACGACGGGCATATCCCCCAGGTCCTCACAGGCCTCGAGGGCCTTACGATAAGAGCTGTCCTGCTCCTCCACACAGCGGCAGCGGAACTGCAGCGGCGTGTAGCGCAGCTTCACGATGTGTCCTTCAGTGTCCCGCCTGGCTTCCGGCTCGTCTCCGGTCCGCTTCATCACGAAATGGTAGCCTCCCGTCCCCAGCTCGGCCCGCATCGCGGTGGTGTTCAGGAGCACGCGTTCCCCCACCTGCAGCTCGCCGAGGAGATCGGTGTAGTTCATCGCCGGCTCTTCCGCCGCCCCCACGCGAACCGTCAGCTCCTGGACCCCCGGCCGCACTCCATCGACGCGCGTGACCAACCCAACCTCGGTGTGGAGTAAGCTGTCTCGACCCGATTCACTCACGGGAGTTCGGGAGGTCCGAGCCCGCCCGGCCCAGCGCTTGCCGTGCCCAGCCCACACTCCGCAGGACCAGATCATCTTCCTCCGCCAGGATCTCGTCCTCCGGCGCCCCCCGCTCGGCCGCCAGTTGCACCGCCTCCCGCAGCCCTCGGTCGCGAACCAAGCGCAGCGTCCGCCCCAACGCCAGCGCGAGCGTCTCCGGCAAGTGCTCGAGATACTCCTCCTCCAGCACCGGCAGCATCTTCTTCTCCACCGCGCTTGCGAGGTTCAGCCTTACCTCCGGATGCCGCGACCCCAGCAGATCGAGAATCCCCCTCAGGTCCACCACCCCTTCCCCCAGCGCACAGCCGACCATCTCAAACCCGGTGGCGCGCGCCACCACCTGGTAATCCTTCAGATGCACCGTCTTGATCAGCGGCTCCAGAGTCTCCGCCGCCTCCAGCGGATCCTCCAGCAGCGCCAGCGAGTTCCCGGTGTCGAAGCAAATCCCCACCCACTCGCTGTCCACCAGTTCGAGCAGGGACACCAGCTCCTCGCTCGTCAAATCTCGGTGGTTCTCGATCGCCAGGGACGTCCTATACCGATCGCATACCGGCGTCACCTGCGATATCGCCGCCGCCGCCTCGGAAACCATGGCCGCCATCGCCTGGGCCGAACTCGCCCGCGGCTGCCCCACAAACGTCCGCACCACCGGCGATCCCAACACATGCGCCGTGCGCACCATGCTCTGTAGGTGATCCGCGTTCGTCCCCGAAGTCCCCAGCTCCAGATACAGCCCGAGCGCCTCCGCCTTCTGCCGCAGCTCGCTCACGTAGCCGTAGTCCAGGGAATCCAGGTGTCGCGGGTCGGAGAGGTGCACCCCATCCAGGTCGAGTTCCGCCGCCTTCTGCAGGAAGTGCTCCAGCGTCATGGGAGCGTTATCGCGAGGCGAATAGTCCCATAGGCCCGCCCCGTAGTGATAGCTATAGGTGTCTAGGCCCAGCTTCACGGCCCGCGCTCCCGGGTATGATCGACTCAGTATAGTCCCGCCCCTCCGCCGGTGTCAACGCCGCGCAGGACCGGCCTCGCCGCTGGCAGAACTGACACCATAGGCGGGAGATAGTGGGGAAGAGGTAGCACGCACTTGCGGATCAAGGTCATTGCTTGCGAAGTATTGTTCCGAGAGCTCTGTCTCTGCGCAGCTCGCGCCCGCTCCGTCGTCGACCTCGTCTTCCTCCGCCGGGGCCTGCACGACGCCCCGGACACCCTGCGAGAGCAAGTGCAGGCGGCCATCGACGACACCGACGAGGAGAAGTGCCAGGCCGTAGCTCTCGGCTACGGCCTGTGCAGCAACGGAGCCGCCGGACTCCGCGCCCGCGGCCTGCCTCTCGTCCTCCCCCGCGCCCACGACTGCATAACCCTCCTGCTGGGCTCGCGGGAGGAATACGACCGCCGTTTCTCCGAAAGCCCCGGCACCTACTACTACAGTGGCGGCTGGATAGAGAGAGAGGCCGACCGCGTCCCCCGTCGCCCGGAGGACGGCGCCGGCCTGGACCTATCGTTCGAAGAAATGGTGGCCAAGTACGGTCGCGACAACGCCGAGTACCTCTGGGAGTTCAAGTCCGGCTGGATAAAGAACTACACCCGCACCACCAACATCGACACCGGCCTCGGCGACAGCAAGGCCTACGCCGAATACGCCCGCCGCATCGCCCGCGAGCGCGGCTGGCAGTACGACGAGGCGCCGGGCCAGCTCTCCCTGCTTCAGGCCATGCTCGACGGCGACTGGGACGAAGATCGCTTCCTCGTCGTGCCTCCCAGCCACGAAATCGTCCAGAGCGTGGGCCCCGACATAGTCTCTACCAGGCCGTAGCCTGTCTGCCTTGCCACCCTTGTTTCGATTGACACGGGTCGTTGGGGTCTGCTATATTGCCCTCCGCTTGCTCCGCCCGGAGTGAGGCAAGAGCGAATCCACTGGCGAGGAGGCAACGCATGAGGAGTACCCGATTTCTTGTTGTAATGGCCGCTCTCCTATTGCTGGCCATTACGAGCGGAGCGGCGCTGGCGGCCGACATCGTGACCGTTCCCACGGCCAACCAGCTCCAGGCTGGCGAGATCGATCTGGCCGTCTACTACATCAGCGTCGATCGCGGCAGTTTGATCCCACCCCTACGGCCCCTGGACATCGACTTCGTTCGCGTACAGACCCTGTACCTCGGAGTCACCGACGAAGTAGAGCTGGACGTGCACCGTTACGACGTTGACGTTGCTGGGTCGGACACCATCTTCAACGCCACCGTCGTGCTCCAGCACGAGGACCTGAACCGGCCCGGCCTCGTTCTTGGGGTCCGCGATCTCTCCCGAGAGTACGGTCACGCTTCCTACTTCTTATCCGCGGCCAAGACGCTCAATCCACCCGTCGGAGGTCCGCCCACCGAGCCCATCATTCGGCTCCACGCGAGCTTGGGAACTGAGGATAACACGCTCTTTGGCGAGGAGCGCCATGAGGGCATCTTCGGTGGCATCCAGGCCCTGCTCCGACCGGCCTCCCCGGCCGTCGGCGTGGTGGCACTCTTCGACGGACAGGATGTGATCACCGGCCTCACCGTCGTCCCCGAGCCGGGCTGGCCGACAGTCAAAGCCGGCACCTTCGGTGGACACTGGTGGATCGGCGCCAACTACACCTTCAACACTCCGTAACAGCAAGCTCCACGCGTGGCTGCGTGAAGGCAA
>CAZWRO010000045.1:9422-12235 GCA_964635365.1 uncultured bacterium
CTACACCTTCAACACTCCGTAACAGCAAGCTCCACGCGTGGCTGCGTGAAGGCAACTGAACCGGCCCCGCCAACTCGGCGGGGCCGGTTTCATTTCATCCCCCCATTGAGCGCCGTCAGCCGGCACGCTCACGAACCACGCGCTCAGCGTGCAACCACCAATTGCGCGCTCAGCGCGCAACCACCAACCTCACGCCCACGGCGATCAGAGTCATTCCCATCAGCAAGCTCATGGACCGCAGGCTTCCCGTCGGCATGATGCGCGCAGCCACCCCCACCATGAACAGCGCGAACAGCGTCCGCAGCGTCGTCTGCGGGAGCCGCTGCGCCAAGTTCGCTCCGTACGCCGCAGCCGGAATCGACCCCACACACAGCGCCGCCGCCACCCACAGATTGACGTTCCCTTCCTTCATATACCGAGCCGCCCCCACCAACGCTGTCGGCACCATGGCCGCCAGCGATATCCCCTGCGCCATGTGCTGCGTCGAGCCGAATATCAGCACCAGAAAAGGAACCATGATGATCCCGCCCCCTACCCCAAAAAGACTGCTGAACAGTCCCACGACCACGCCCATAATCGCGTATTTCCCATAGATGAGCGGGCTTGCTTTCACGGCCGGCCTCCTTCGCACATTAGCCTATCCGTGGTGGTCCACCGGGCGCGGGCGCTCCGGCGCTTGCCGCCGCGCCGTCTCCCGAACGCCTCCGGTTTCCCGCCTCCGGTGCTATTCTCTCCTGCCGCCGCCCCCATGAGCGCAGGCGGAGGCAAACGTCGCCAGGCGGGAGTATAGCAAGGCCGCGCGCGGAGTGTCAACGAACGCCCCGCCCTCCCCCATTGACTGCCAACCACCACACGCGCCCGGCAGGTAGGATAAGATCGCCGCCAGAAATGGAATCAGGCGATGGGTGAAAAACCCTACGTGCGTTCAAACTGCCTGCATGGGAGGAAGCTAGGCATGGGCAAGGTCATCTCCATCTTCATAGGACTTATCTGCATAGCCCTCGGCGTACTGGGCCTGTTGAACGAGGCCTGGCGAGGGGACTTCGTCGACTTCGTCCAGGGAGGCCTGATAGTAATGGCTCTCCTCGTCGGCCTCGTGATTCTCGTCTTCGGCCTCAGCGAGCTGCGCGCCGGCTCCGAAGAGCCTCCCGTGGCGAAGCCCCCGGCCGAGCAGCCGTCTTCGGAGGCCACCGACCAGGGCGAATAGCGAAACCCCACATACGCACCCTCGAAATGTTTGCGGCGAGCGGACCCATATCCGCTCGCCGTACCGCATTAATGATCTAATCCGCCCTGCTTCGCGCGGCCGCCTCAGCTCTCCGCAGCCGCCTTCACCGTCGCCACCACCTGGTTGAAGCTCTCTCGATCCCTCACCGCCAGCTCCGCCAAGCTGCGTCGGTCCAGTCCCACACCGGCCGCCTTCAACGCCTGCATGAACCGGCTGTAGGTCATTCCCTGTTCCCGGACGGCCGCGTTGATCCGCGCAATCCACAGCCGCCGGAAATTCCGCTTCCGCACGCGCCGGTCGCGATACGCATATCGCTTGGCGCGCATCAGCGTTTCTTTCGCCGACCGGAACAACCGGCTCCGGCCGCCCACGAATCCGCGCGCTTCCCTCAGCACGCCCTTGTGGAGCCGATGCGCGGTCTTTCCTCGTTTCACGCGAGCCATATCAACGCTCCCAGTCTCTCGTTAGACGCCCGGCGGCACCATGCGGTTGAACTGCTTCCGATCACCGGGCGCAAGCGTGCCCGGCTTCCGAAGCCGCCGAAGCCGCGACGCCGACTTGCGCGTCAGCAGATGGCTCTTACAAGCGTGGCGGATTCGCAGTTTCCCGCTTCCGGTCCGCTTAACCCGCTTCGCCGCTGTCTTCCGGGTCTTCAATTTGGGGCCGCTGTTCCGCGACCTGCGCTTGCTTGACTTGCTTTTCGGCATGCTTCACATCCGGAGTCTGTGGTTTCGCCTTCGCCTTCGCCGGCGCCGCCGCGGCCTTTCGAACCCCGGGCTTCGGCGCCAGCATCATGTTCATCATTCGTCCTTCACGTCTCGGAGGGGCCTCCGCCTGCGCCACATCCGCCAGCTCCTGAGCCATCCGGTTGAGCACTTTGGTCCCCATCTCCGGCCGGCTCATCTCCCGCCCGCGGAACCTCAGGCTGATGCGTACCTTGTTGCCCTCACTCAGCAGTTCGCGTAGCTTCCGCAACTTGATCTGCAGGTCGTGATCCCCAATCTGCGGCCGCATCCGGAGCAGGCGCACCTCGGTTCCCTTGTGCTTCTTTCGCGCCTCCCGCTCCCGCTTCGCCTGCTGGTACTTGTGCTTCCCAAAGTCCGCTATCCGGCACACGGGAGGCTGCGCCGTCGGCGCCACTTCAACCAAGTCGAGGTCACGTTCCCGCGCCAACTCCAACGCCTCGCGGGTGGCCACGACCCCCAACTGCTTGCCTTCCTCGTCAATCAGGCGGACTTCCCGAACCCGTATCCGCTCGTTTACCCGCACCTCTCGGTCGATCTTTCGCTCACCTCCGCTCCGACTAAGAAAATCGACGCGCCCCGCGTCCAGTCCACTGGCCACAGGCACGTGTCGGCCCAGCGAGTATAGCAAACCCCCCTGCCCCTGTCAACGTGGCCCTGCACCCCCGGTAGTGTATCATCGAGTGTGTAGAAAGGGATTTAGCTGGAGAGAGGGTGTAGGACTCCACTGTTGAGCTTGAGACAACAGAAAGGAGCACTACACCCATGCAGAGACTTACCAGCTTTGAGCGAGAAGCCCTGTCGAGCTGGCGGACGGAGATGGCCTTGTATGCCCAGGGAGA
>CAZWRO010000046.1:0-10938 GCA_964635365.1 uncultured bacterium
ACATCCCCGCGCGCGCACTCCCATGTTCGTCAAACAAAGGTTCTTTACGCTAGGCTAGTCACCAAGCCTCAGCGATAGCTAATATAGTGGGCTCTGACTAGCTATCCTGTCGGGCCGCCTAGAATCAAGCGGAACCTAGGTCTCTCCTGGTCTTCACAGACCCCTGTTGGGGGCCGTTCGTATCACCCGTGGGCGGCCTCAAGGACGTTGCTCGTTGTGGCCTCGCGGGCAACCGTGCTATAATCCCCGGTCACTCTGTGTGGCCTCGCGCGCGGCTGGGCTGTAAGGCTCGGTCACTCTGCGGGAAGGGCTGAGGCAGTGAACGATATCGAAAAGACGGCCGAGCGGGCGCAGTCGATCATCCGGGAAATCGAGACCGTTATCGTAGGGAAGCGTCAATCGGTCGAGCTGATTGTGCTGGGGCTTCTGTGTAACGGGCATGTTCTGATCGAGGACATTCCGGGCGTGGGCAAGACCATGTTGGCAAAGGCGCTTGCCGGCGCGCTGGGCGTCACTTATCGGCGTATTCAGTTCACTCCGGACTTGCTGCCCGCCGACATCACGGGCACCTCGATCTTCAACCAGAAGACGGGGGAGTTCTTTTTCCGAGAGGGCCCCGTATTCGCCAACGTGCTGCTGGCGGACGAGATCAACCGCGCTACGCCGAAGACGCAGTCAAGCCTGCTGGAGGCCATGGAGGAGTTCCAGGTTACCGTGGATGGGGCCACCCGCGTGCTCGACCCGCCGTTCTTCGTGATTGCGACGGAGAACCCGATTGAATACCGAGGCACCTATCCACTACCGGAAGCCCAACTGGATCGCTTCCTCATGCGGATCCAGATAGGGTATCCGACTCCGGAGCAAGAGGTGGTGGTGCTCGACCGCCAGGCGAAGCAGCATCCCATTCACGCAGTGAAACCTGTGGTGGGTAGGGAGGAAGTGCTGGAGATGCAGGAACGCGTCAGGGACGTTCACATCGACGCCTCGGTGAAGGACTACCTGGTGGCCGTGACCTCCGCCACGCGCGAGCATCCCCTGGTCGCCCTGGGGGCGAGTCCGCGAGGATCGCTGGGGCTGATGCGGACGGGGCAGGCGCGGGCGGTATTGCACGGACGCGATTTCGTGCTTCCCGATGACATAAAGGCTCTGGCGCCAGCCGTGCTGTGCCACCGTATCATCTTCAAGCCGGAAGCGCGAGTGCGCCACCTGGACCCGACGCAGATCGTGGAAGAGGTGCTCGACCAGATTCCAGTGCCGGCCGTCGAATAGGCGATGAGAGTGCTTTTCCACAATCGGCCGGCGGGGAGCTGGTGCGGGGGCGTGTCCTGATGTCGCCTCTAACGCGCATTATCGTCAGCCTCCCGACCTTCTTGCTGGCCATCGTCCTGCACGAGCTGGCGCACGGTTACGTTGCTTACCGGCTGGGGGATGATACGGCGAAGCGAGCAGGTCGGCTCACGCTATCGCCGATCGCCCACCTTGACCCCATGGGCACGATCTTCTTCTTCATCTCGAGCTGGGTGGGCTTTGGGTTCGGCTGGGCGAAGCCGGTGCCCGTGGTGGTGGAGCGGCTGAGGAACCCGAGTCGCGACGAGATGTTGGTGACATTGGCCGGGCCGGCGGCCAACCTGGCCCAGGCCGTGGCGTGGGCGGTGATACTGCGGATGGTCACGAGGTTCGTCGGTGGCAGTCTGGCCTACACACTCGTGCAGTTCTGCTACTTCGGCGTGGCCATCAACGTTCTGCTGATGCTGTTCAACCTTCTTCCCATTCCTCCCTTGGACGGGTCGCACGTTGCCCTGCGTCTGCTGGGAGTGCGGGACCCGCACCTCGCGGACCGACTGGCTCCGGTGGGCTTCATAATGCTCTTCATTCTGGTGGGAACCCCCTTGTTCCGCCTCTTCTCCAACCACCTATTCCTCCCCGTGGTGCGCCTGTTCCTCCCAGAAGGGCTGTGAAGCGTGCTGCGCCGAAGGCGTGGAGGCTTGAGCGGGGAGGAAAAACCAAGAGGCGAAAGTTGGGGGCGAGGGTTGACGAGTGACGGTGTCGATACTATACTTGGAAAGCCCTCAGGTGGGGCTGTGGCGCAGTGGGAGCGCGTTTCCTTGGCATGGAAGAGGTCGCGGGTTCGAATCCCGCCAGCTCCACCAACTTGTGTTGTGAGTTCGTTAGGTAGCGTTAAGTCCGCCGCGCGGCGGGCTTTTCTGTTAGGATTACGTGCCATGGCCTCGGGAGTTGCAAGTTCAACCCGGCGGGGCAGGTGGCGCACGGCAGGCCTGGTGTGTTGTCTGCCTGTGCTGACACTGTGGTCCGCCTGGGCGGGCGCGGGCGCGGAGGCCCCCGAGCCTTCGCCGGCACCCTACGATCTCACCGTGGTCGTCCTTGCCACCGGCCCGGGTCCCACCCAAGTGGCCCTCAGCTACTCGCACCAAGTGGATCACGACGGGCTGCGCGAGGCTATCCGGCAATTGTGCGGCCTAGCGAGCTGCCAGGCGACAGAAATCGCGATTCGCGACGAGGCGTTGGAGGAGGGCTCTCCCGTTCTAACCACGAGCGCCGAGTTTGTTGCGGCGGGCCTGGTGAGGGCAGGAAGGGGGGCTCTCCCGGTGGGCCCCGTCGTCCGATCACTGCCCGAATGGCGCCACCTGCGGCTGGTCTTCATGGCTGGCGAGAATTATCCTTTCTGCGGCCCGACGGACAGTACAGTGGACGGTTTTGTGGTCCGCCTCGTAAACCGCCTAGTGGCCTACGAGTACGATGTGGAATTAAAAGGCGGGAGAGCAGTTCCGCCGGACGAACCTGCGCCGTCTGACCGGGCGCGCGAACCACTACTGCTGTCGGCCCTGCTCGGCGCGCCGAGTGGCTTTCTTTTCGGCTTGCTCACATCCACCGGGCAGCACAGGAAATCGGCTAGAAGAGCCTGACGGAGGCGAGGAATAATGGAGCTCGAGCAACTTTGTCGATTTGCCGTCGAAAGTCAAGCCTCGGACTTGTTCGTCAAGGCGAGTGCGCCGCCGGCGGTGCGCATACATGGTCGCATCGTTCCCACCGATCTGCCCGTACTGAGCACCGAAGATACCCAACGGCTGGCGCATTCGATAATGACGGAGGAGCAAATCGAGAGCTTCAAAGACTACCACGAGTTGGACTTGGCCTTCACGCTCGCCGACGTGGCTCGGTTCCGCTGCAACATCTATGTCCAGCGCGGCAGTTACGCCATGGTCTTGCGTATCGTTCCGCTGGAGATCAAGAACATCGAAGACTTGGGGTTGCCCAAGGTGCTGGACGATATGTGCAAGCCGAAACAGGGCCTGGTGCTCGTGACCGGTCCGACGGGATGCGGGAAGTCCACCACACTTGCCGCGATGGTGGACTTGCTAAACCGCACTCGGCACTGCAACATCGTCACCATTGAGGACCCCATCGAGTTCGTGCACGCCGACCAGCTGGCCGTGGTCAGCCAGCGTGAGGTGGGGATCGACACCGATTCCTTCTACGACGCGATGAAGTATGTGGTGCGCGAGAGCCCGGACGTGATTCTAATCGGCGAGATGCGCGATGCCGAAACCATGCGCGTGGCGCTCAGCGCCTCAGAGACGGGACACCTCGTGTTCTCCACCGTCCACACGACGAGCGCGGCCGACACGGTGGAGCGGATCGTAAGCATCTTCCCGCCGCACGAGAAGAGCCAGATCTGTCTGCGGCTTTCCACCAGCTTGCTCGGCGTGGCTTCGCAGAAGTTGGTCCCCCGTGCTGACGGCACCGGACGCGTGCCGGCCGTCGAGGTGATGATCAACACGCCGACAGTGGCCAAGCTGATCGAGGAAGGCCGTGCCTCGCAGATCTACTCGGCCATCAACGAGGGGGGTTACTGGGGCATGCAGACCATGAACCAGTCCCTCGTGAAGTACTGGCGGGCGGGCGTGATCTCGGAAGAGGACGCGCTCACCTACGCCGGGAACCTCACCGAGTTGAAGCAGATGCTGCGCCGAGGGGCATCCTCCTAGGCCGCCGATCTCATCGCAGCCGCTGCCTGTGCCAGCATAAGGTCGGGCCGGCCTAATCGACCGTGTCCTGTAGCGCGCGGAAGGTAGGTGGCCATGGAACTGGACGCGCTGTTGGCGTTGCTCGTCCAGGTGAAGGGGTCCGATCTTCACCTGTGCGCCGGTGAGCCTCCCGCAATGCGCGTGCAACGCGTGATCCGCCGCACTCGCTCTCCCGAACTCACCGGCGAAGAGATCGTGGAGATGCTGCAGCGCGTTGCCGGGGCCGAGCGCTGGAAGCGCTTCGAGCAAGAACTCGAACTGGATATCGCCTACGTAGTACCGGGCACAGGGCGCTTCCGCGTCAACATCTATCGAGAGCAGCACCAACCTGCGGCCTGTTTCCATCGCATCCCCTCAGAGATTCAGACGCTCGATGAATTGGGTTTCCCCTCCGTGCTCAAGCAAATAGCTATGTTGCCGCGCGGCATCGTGCTAGTCACCGGGCCCACGGGATCCGGGAAGTCGACCACGCTGGCGGCGATGGTCGACCACATCAACCGAAACCGACCAGTACACATCGTAACGATAGAAGACCCGGTGGAGTTCATCCACAAGCCTGATATGGCTTCGATAACGCAGCGCGAGGTGGACGTCGATACGCATTCCTTCGCCCACGCGCTGCGTCACGTGATGCGGCAGAACCCCGACGTGATCCTCGTCGGCGAAATGCGCGACCTGGAGACGATTCAGTTGGCCATCACGGCTGGAGAAACGGGCCATCTTGTGTTCAGCACGCTGCACACTCTGAACGCGGCGCAGACAATCGACCGCATCGTAGATGTGTTCGAGGCGGACCGACAGGAACAGGTAAGGGCGCAACTGTCGATCACACTCGAGGCGGTCGTTACCCAGGATCTCTTGGCCAAGGCGGACGGATCGGGCCTGATTGCCGCCTTTGAGGTCATGATCGCAACGCCGGGGATTCGCAGTCTCATTCGGGAGCGCAAGACCCATCAGATATACAGCCTGATCCAGGGGGGCGGCGATCTCGGAATGCAGACTTTCGACCAGGATCTGCTGAGGCTCTACCGGGAGGGGCAGATCTCCGCCGAGAACGCATTGGCGAAGGCGAATAGCCCAGAAGAATTCTGTCGTCGGGCCGGGATTGACTGAAGGTGGAAGGAGGCCGGGCGGGATTTGGGTAGAATCCAGTTAAGGACAGTGTGTGTTCGCGCCGGTCGGCAGACAGCACAGGTCGATCCGGCCGACGACAACAGGAGAGTGACTGAATGGCAGATCCGTATCCCATTCCGCTGGACGACTTGCTCAAGTTGCTGGTGCAACACGAAGGTTCCGACCTCCACATTCGCGCCCATGAGCCCCCCGTGTTCCGTATTCACGGCGACCTGCGGCGAACCAACTTCCCGGTTTTTCAGCCGGAGCAGATCCACGACATAATGTACCCCATGATGGGCACGGACCGCATCGCTCGATTCGAGCGCGATCTGGAGTGCGACCTGGCTTACGCGATCAAGGACCTGGCTCGCTTCCGCGTGAACGTCTTCAAGCAGCAGGACTGCATGGGAGCGGTCATGCGTCTCATTCCCATTCGAGTCCAAAGCATTGACGAGCTGGGTCTGCCTCCCGTGCTCAAAGAGATTGCCGACCTTCCGCGAGGCCTGGTTCTGGTAACGGGTCCGACGGGGTCGGGCAAGTCGACCTCGCTGGCGGCGATGGTCAACCATATTAACCTGAGCAAGCCCGTTCACATCATCACTATCGAAGACCCAATCGAGTTCGTCCACGCGGATAAGGTGGCGGCGGTGAACCAGCGCGAAGTCGAGATGGATACCCACAGCTTCGCGGATGCGCTGCGGCACGTAATGCGGCAGAATCCGGACGTCATTCTCGTGGGCGAGATGCGAGACAACGAGACCATGCAGTTGGCGATCACCGCGGCCGAGACAGGCCACTTGGTTTTCTCCACCGTTCACACCACGGATGCCGCGCAGACCATCGACCGAATCGTTGACGTCTTCGAGCCGGAGCGACAGGAGCAGATCCGCATGCAGCTCGCGGTCACGCTCCAGGCGGTCATCTCGATGACCTTGATGCCCCGCGTGGACCAAGCCGGCCGAGCGGCGGCTTTCGAGATCATGATCGCCACGCCCGCCATCCGGAACCTGGTTCGGGAGCAGAAGACGCATCAGATTCCAGGCGCGATTCAGACAGGCGCCGAACTCGGAATGCAGACCCTCGACAACCACCTGTTGGAGTTGTTCCGCGGGGGCATCGTTAGCTACGAAATGGCGCTCTCCAAGTCATCGAACCCCAGCGAATTCGCGGCCCGCGCCGGAGCCGGGAGTAAGCCGGACGAATTGATAACCGCGGCTCCGGGAGAAGTCTGAGCAGAGAGGGGGTTGGTCCATGTCGACAAGCCAACTCCAAATCGACGACCTCTTGCGGACGGCCGTCGAGCGAGACGCGTCGGATATCCATATCAAGGCCGAGAGTCCGCCGCTGCTGCGCATCTATGGTGAGCTCATCCCCACCGATCTTCCGGCGCTGAGTCCGGATGAGGCCAAGCGCCTCTCCTACAGCGTGCTTACACCGCAGGAGCGAGAGTCCTTCGAGCAGGATTGGGAGCTGGACCTGGGCTACGATATCGAGGGCCTGGCCCGCTTCCGCGTCAACCTGATGGTCCAGCGGGGACTCGTCGGCGCCGTGTTCCGAATCATTCCGCTGCACGTGCAGACCATCGAGGAGCTCGCCTTGCCGGAGGTGTGCCGGTACTTCGCCGAAAGGCCGCGCGGCCTGATCCTCGTAACCGGACCCGCGGGCTGCGGGAAGTCCACGACGCAGGCGGCTATGATCGACCATGTAAACAAGAACTACCCGGTGCACATCGTGACCGTTGAGGATCCTATCGAGTTCGTTCACGAGCCCAAAGTGGCGCTGATCAACCAACGTGAGCTGGGGCGCGACACGCGCAGCTTCTCCAACGCGCTGAAGTACGTGCTCCGCCAAGACCCAGACACGATTCTGGTCGGCGAGATGCGGGACCTGGAGACGGTTCAGTTGGCGATCCGTGCCTCCGAGACCGGTCACCTCGTGCTGGGGACTCTGCATACGACAGATGCGGTGCAGACGGTGGACCGGGTAATCGATATCTTCCCCACCCACCAGCAGCAGCAGATCCGCATGCAGCTTTCGGTGAACCTGCTCGGCGTCGTCTCTCAGATACTCGTCCGCCGCGCGGACGGGCGGGGCCGAGTGGCCGCTTTCGAGACTCTGGTTGCGATTCCATCGGTTCGCAACTCGATCCGAGAGCGGAAGACGCACCAGATAGGTTCCGTGATCCAGACCGGAGCGCAACACGGGATGATGACTCTGGATCAATCACTGTCTCACTTGGCGCGTTCTGGAGTCATCGCCGTCGAGGAAGGCGAGGCCAAGGCTAAGAACCGGCAGGAGTACCGGCAACTCCTCGAAAGCGGCGAAGCCGTTTCGGTCGAAGCCTGAGGCGTCGCCTCCAGCCTCCTCCAAGGGCCGCCCGCTGCGGTCTCGGCTCTGCTCTGCCCGCGACCTGGTTTGCTCAGTGGCCGCCGTTCCTGACACCGTGCGCGACGACACTGGCGAAACGGTGGCCCGCGGCGCGTGCCGGGCGAAAAGAGGAACCTCGCAAGTCACAGAGAACGAGGGCGAATATAGGACGGCTGGAAGTTATTGCAGTGAGCTTTTGCCGCTGACACAAGTGAGGGAGGTAGCGCCCATGGCCGCCGTACCAGAAGTGACCGACGCAACTTTCGACCAAGAGGTATTGAAGTCCGAGCTGCCTGTGCTGGTGGATTGCTGGGCTCCCGGCTGTCCGCCGTGCGTGGCGGTGGCGCCGATCCTCGACAAGATGGCAGAGGAATTGGCGAGCCAGGTGAAGTTCGTCAAGGTGAACGCAGCTCAAGAGCGTTCCACCGCCGCGCAATACCGCATCCAGGCCGTGCCGACGCTTCTGATCTTCAAGGGCGGCGAAGTCGCGGATAGCATTATCGGGTTCCGGTCCGAGCAGGAGATCCGCCAGCACCTCGCAGCCGTTATCGGCGAGTGACTGCACACGGCTTTCGCCGGCGATTGCACAGATGCTGAGTAGCCCTTCAGACCCCGTGGGTGAGTCGCCCGCGGGAGCGCGCGAAGCTAGCCCCTCAGAGCCGTGGGACCTGGCTGTGATCGGGTCGGGGCCGGCCGGCCTCGCCTGTGCCATCTACGCGGCACGGGCGAGAATCCGCACGCTGGTCCTCGAGAAGATGATGCCCGGCGGTCAGGTGGTGCTCAACAGCGTGATCGAGAACTACCCCGGGTTCCCGGAGGGCGTCGCCGGCTTTGAGCTGGGGCAGCGGATGGCGCAGCAAGCGACTCGGTTCGGGGCGAACACCGAGACCGTCGAGGTCACGGGTCTGACCATCTTGGAGATAGCATCGCAGGCAGACGTTCCGGCCCCGTCGGGCGAAGGAAGTTCGCGCCGGGCCCTGTTCGGCGTGGACACAAGGACCGGCCGGCATACTGCGCGTTCGGTTCTGATTGCCACGGGATCGTCTCCGCGCAAGCTGAATGTGCCGGGCGAGAAAGAGTATACGGGCCGGGGGGTATCCTACTGCGCCACCTGCGACGGCGCGCTGTATGCCGATAAGCATGTGATGGTGATTGGGGGCGGCGACACGGCAATGGACGACGCCATCTTCCTCTCGAATCTCGGCAGCAAGGTGACAGTTGTTCATCGCCGCGACGAGCTGCGCGCGGACCGCATACTGCAGGAGCGTGCCCTCGCCAATCCGGATATCGATTTCCTGTGGAGTCACGTCCCGGTGGAAATCGTCGGGGATGAGCTCGTGCAGGCCGTGCGGGTGCGCCAGGTGACCACCCAAGAGGAGAGAGAAGTGCCGGTCGACGGCGTGTTCATCGCAGTCGGCATGGTCCCGCAATCCGGCTTTCTGCCAACCGAAATCGACCGCGACGACGATGGATATGTGCTGACCGACAACGAGTTCCGCACCTCCGTCGACGGGGTCTTCGCAGCCGGCGACGTGCGCGCGGGGTCTTTCCGGCAGATTGCCTGCGCGGTCGGCGAAGGGGCCCAGGCCTACCGCAACCTCCGCGCTTATCTCGAGCAAGGGGCTTGACGCGCTCCTCCACACACCTGCCGCCTGCGGTTGTCGGCAAGGGCGCGCTATCCCCTGGAGATGGTAATTCATGCCCGAAATGATGAAGGCCGTCTATCTCCATGCGGCGGGCGATCTGCGAGTGATCGAAGAGCCTCGTCCTGCGCTCGCCGAGCCGGATGAAGTCCTCATTCAGGTCGAGGCCGTGGGCATCTGCGGCTCCGATTGTCACTACTACGAGCGCGGCCGAATCGGGCCCTTCGTGGTGGAAGAGCCGCTCATCCTGGGACATGAGTGCTCCGGTCGCGTGGTGGAGGTGGGGAGCGACGTCAAGCACTTGGAGCCCGGAGACCTGGTCAGCGTCGAGCCGGGCATCCCCTGCCGTCGCTGTCGTCGCTGCAAGGAGGGGCGGTACAACATCTGCGAGAACGAAGTCGTCTTCATGGGTACTCCGCCCTGGCCGGGCGCCTTCCGGGAGTACCTAACCTGGCCCGGAGACTTCGTCTTCAAGCTCCCCTCCGGGGTTGGGGTTGAGGACGGCGCCATGATCGAGCCCTTGGCGGTGGGGATCCACGCCTGCCGACGAGGAGGGGTGGCGCCGGGTCAAAGCGCAGCCATCATTGGAACCGGACCCATCGGTCTGCTGGCGTTACAGGCCGCCGCCGCCTACGGCGCGCACCCGGTCATCGGTGTGGATACGATACCTCTTCGGCTGGGGCTGGCCCGGCAGCTGGGCGCGGAGGTGATCGACGCCGCCGCGGCCGACAGCGTGGAGGCGATTCGCGGGCTCACAGGGGGAGCGGGAGCGGATGTGGTGATCGAGACCGCGGGCAGCTTGGCGACCATCCGTCAGGCGATGGCCGCGGTGAAGACGGGCGGCGTGGTGGTGATAGTCGGCCTTCCCCCCGAGGAGGAGGGAAGGCTTCCGGTGATGGACATGATGGCACGGGAATACGATCTGCGCACCGTATTCCGCTATGCCAACTGCTATCCGCCCGCGCTGTCGCTGATGGCGGCCGGACGCATTCAACTGGCGCCTCTTCGCACCCATGAGTTCCCGCTGGAGCGTGCTGAAGAGGCCCTGCAAACCACCATCTCCCAAAAAGACAAAGCGGTCAAAGTGCTAGTAAGGCCCTAGGCGAGGCGCACGGCGAGCATCTGGAACCGCGCCTAGCGCCTTGGGCCGCCGCCGGTTCCTTCGTGGGCTTGTCAGGTATCCGTCCGAGAGCCGATTGACTGACCTCTGGGCGAATGCTACCATAGACGCCAGCGGCGCCGGTCTCCATGGCGCCAGAACCGATCCCTACCCGCGGGAGGGGAAACATGCCGCCTGAAGCCTCCATCGTTATTGGCGCTGTAGTTGTCGTCTTTGCACTGATCGTCATCGCTTCGGCGGTCCGGATAGTCCCGGAGTATCAGCGTCTGGTTGTACTGCGCCTGGGACGGGCGCTCGGGTCGAAAGGCCCGGGGCTCATTATCCTCATTCCCGTCGTGGACCGGGGTATCAAGGTCGACCTGAGGGAGATCTTCTTCGACGTCCGACCCCAGGCCGCCATCACCAAAGACAATGCCCCCATTTCGGTCGACTTCTACATCTATATGAAGGTAGTGGACCCGATGATGAGCGTCCTGCAGGTGCAGGACTTCTTTGGCGCTTCGCAGGGGATTGCCATTACTACCCTTCGCGCGGTCGTCGGCGAGATGATGCTCGACGAGTGTCTCTCACGCAGAGAGCAGATCAATGAGGCGCTGCGCGTGAAGCTCGACGAAGTGACCAATCGCTGGGGCATCAAGGTTACGGC
>CAZWRO010000046.1:11038-12234 GCA_964635365.1 uncultured bacterium
AGCGCATCTTCGCGGCCGCGCGCGGCATCGACAGCAAGACCATGAGCCTCCAGTACCTAGAAGTGCTTCGCGACCTGGGGTCCGGGGCGGCCACCAAGTTCGTGATTCCGCTGGAGTTCACTCGGCTGATCCAACCCTTCGTCGGCCATGCCGAGAAGTCGACACAGGACGAGAAGTAGTGCTTCCGCGAGCCAGGAGGGAGAGGTGGGGCCAGATTAGACCCCGTCTCATTCTGGCCGTAATGGCGGCGATGATAGGTCTGGCGTCGGCGTGGACCTCCGGCCTGTTCGCGGCCGAATCGGCGCCGCCGACGGCCCCACCGCCAGTAATCTACCGGGCGCGGGTGGAGGGTGTGATCAATCCCTTCAGCGCCAGGTACCTCGAGCGGGCCATCCGGGAGACAGAGCGCGCCGGCGCCGCGGCGCTGGTGCTGGAGCTGGACACTCCGGGAGGCCTGGACTCGTCGATGCGCTCGATGATTCAGGCTGAACTCAACTCCCACGCTCCCGTCATCGTCTACGTCTCACCCTCGGGCGCGCGCGCTGCCTCCGCCGGCATGTTCATAACACTTGGGGCGCACGTTGCCGCGATGGCCCCCGGGACCAACATCGGGGCCGCCCACCCGGTGAGCTTGTCCGAGAGAGGGCAAGAAAGCGAAGTGATGTCGGCCAAGGTTACCGAGGACGCGGCCGCCCTGGCGCGCGCGATAGCCGAGAGGCGACAGCGCAATGTGGGCTGGGCGGAGGCCGCAGTGCGTGACAGCGTGTCGATCACGGCCATGGAGGCGTTGGATCAGGGCGTGATCGACATCGTCGCGCGCGACCTGGAGGACCTGCTCGCGCAGGCGGACGGGAGGCCCGTGACCACTCCTGGCGGGGAGATGGTTCTGCGGCTCAGGGAGGCGGAGACCAGGGACCTGCCCATGGGGTTCGTGGAGCGTCTCCTGCACGTTATCGCCGACCCAAACGTAGCCTACATCTTGCTGACTCTGGGCACGCTGGGGTTGATACTGGAGCTGTATCACCCCGGCACGCTGTTCCCGGGCGTGACGGGGGCGATCTGCCTGCTGCTCGCCTTCGCAGCCCTGGGAACGCTGCCCGTGGGCTGGGCGGGAGCGGGGCTGCTGGTGCTGGCGGTGGCCTTGTTCCTGGCTGAGCTGCACGCGCCCGGATTCGGGGGGTTTGGTATAGGTGCTC
>CAZWRO010000047.1:0-8117 GCA_964635365.1 uncultured bacterium
TCAGTCGGCGATCCAGGACTATATGGGCCGCCAGAAGGGTTCGCCTGGGGAGACGGAAAAGCAGGACTGATCGGCCGCGCGCGGGGGGCCGGCGCCTATTCCGACGCGTCGTCGCTCTCTTGGGCGCTCTTATCGAGCTGCAGCAGACCGAACTCCACGCCGTCCACCAGGGCCTGCCAGCTCGCCTCGATGATGTTTGTATGCACTCCCACCGTGGTCCAGGTCTGGGATCCGGAGCGCGACTCGACCATCACGCGGACCTTCGCCGCGGTTGCTTCCTCGGAGTCGACTATCCGCACTTTGAAGTCGGTGAGCCGGATGCCTGAAAGTTTGGGGTAGAAGCGCTCGAGCGCCTTTCGGAGGGCGTTGTCGAGCGCGTGCACGGGGCCGTCTCCCTCGGCGGCGGTGTGCTCCTGCTCTCCATTGACGCGCAGCTTGATGGTGGCCTCGGTGCGGAGGTCACCGCCGCGGTCCTTCTCGACGATCACGCGGAAGCCTTCGAGGTCGAACCGCGGTTGGTAGAGGCCGACGCTCTTGCGGACCAGGAGCTCGAAGGAGGCCTCGGCTCCGTCGAACTGGTAGCCGGCGTGCTCCATCTCCTTGAGGTGGGCCATGATCTCCCGGGCTTGGGGGGAGTCCTTTTCGATCCCTAGGTCGAGGGCCTGGGCCTTGAAGAGGACCGCGCTGCGTCCGGCCTGGTCGGAGATGACGTAGCGGCGCTCGTTCCCCACCAGCTCGGGACGGAGGTGCTCGTAGGTTTCCGAGTGTTTGAGCATGGCGTCTACGTGCATGCCGCCCTTATGGGCGAAGGCGCTGCGGCCGACATAGGCATCGCGCTCCGGAGGCGGCATATTGGCGACGGAGGCAATGTAATGTGCTACTTCGTGTAGGTGGGTCAGTTGCTCGTCGCTCAGGCAACGTTTTCCCATCTTGAGCTGCAGGTTGGGGATGACGGTGCAAAGGTTGGTCATGCCGCACCGCTCGCCGTAGCCGTTGACGGAGGTCTGCACCATCCGGGCGCCGGCCTCGACGGCGGCGAGCGAGTTGGCTACGGCCAGCTCGCAATCATTATGGGCGTGAATACCGAGGGGGGTGTCCACTACTTTCTGAACGGAGCGCATGGCCTTCATGATCTCGGGGGGGAGCGTGCCTCCGTTGGTGTCGCAGAGGCAGATCCAGTCGGCGCCGCCTTCCTTCGCCGCCCGGAGGCATTCCAGCGCGTAGTCCGGGTTGCGCTTGTAGCCGTCGAAGAAGTGCTCTGCGTCGAGTCCGACCTCCAGGCCGTGCTCCTTGGCGTAGTGGATGGAGTCCCGGATCATACGCAGGTTCTCCTCCAGGTCGACGCGGAGGACGGCGGTTACGTGGAGGTCCCAGGTCTTGGCGACGATGGCCGCCACCGGGGCGCCCAGCCGGACGACGTTGCTGAGGCCGGGATCGTCTTGCGGCTTCACTCCGGCGCGTCGAGTCATGGCGAAGGCGACGAGGCGGGAGTGCGTGAGCGGCTGCTCGCGCATGCGCGCGAAGAAGTCCATATCGGTGCGATTGGAGGGGTCCGAGAACCCGCCCTCGATATAGTGCACGCCCAGGTCGTCCAGCTTCCGGGCGATTTTAACCTTATCGTCGACCGAGAACGAAATGCCCTCTGTCTGCGCACCGTCGCGTAGGGTGGCGTCGTAGATCAGAAGGTTGCCCACGTGTATCCTCCTCGTCGTTCGAGCAAATGGCCTCCCAGGACTGAAGCAGAGAGGCTGGGAGCCCTAAGAGTTGGTCGGGGGGATTCTACTCCGCCGGAGAGAGCCGTGTCAAACCGGGAGGCCGGAGAGGGAGGCTGCGAAGGTGAGATTCACGGCAGGTATTGCGTCGGGTCCACCGGGCGACCGTCTCGGCGCACCTCGAAGTGGAGGTGGGGGCCCGTGGAGAGGCCGGTGCTGCCGACATAGGCGATGGTGTCGCCGCGGTTGACGTGCTGTCCCTCGCTGACGGCGAAACGGGAGCAGTGACCGTAGAGGGTAGCCATGTTGCTGCCGTGGTCGATGATGACGCAGTTTCCGTAACCGCCCCAGCGGGAGGCATGCACGACGGTGCCACCGGCGGGGGCGCGAATGGGGGTACCTGTAGGGGCGGCGATGTCGATGCCGGTGTGCATCCTACGGACACGGAAAATGGGGTGCGTTCGGTAGCCGTAGCCGGAGGTGATGCGACCTCGGAGCGGCCAGTCCAGACTCCCCTGCCAGCCGGTCGTGTCGGCGCTGTCAGGGGTCCGGTTGAGTCGCTGAAGCATTGCTTCGATGCCGCGAGAGTCCTCCTCGAGCTCGGCCAGGGCCCTCTCCCAGGCCGCGCGATCGCGCACGAGGTTGACTTTTCTCTGCTCGGCCGCCTGTCGCTGGGCCTCGGCGCGCCGTCTCTCGGTGACGATCTGCTGTTGGAGTTGGGTGAGTCTCTGCTCCTGATCGGCGAGCGCGGCGCGACGCGCCTCCGCCTCCGCCTCTGCGCCTTCGAACTCACCGAGGATCTGGACGTCCTGCCGAGCGACTTGGTTGAGGAGGTAGACGCGATTGGCGAAGTCGGTGAAGCTGATGGACTGGAAGAGGACTTCGGCGGGATGGACTTCGCCGGACTGGTAGATGGCAACCAGTCGGGCAGCGACGTCCTCGCGATGGAGGTTGAGGCGATCCTCGGCCTGGCGACATTCACCGGCCGCCGTTTCTACATCGGCGCGCACGGAGCGGATATTGCGAGCTACTTGCTCCAGTCGAGTTTCGGTCTGATCAAGCTGGACATCTATGCGGGTGAGCTGGCGAGTTACCTGCCGCTGCTGGGCGGTGACGCCGCGCAGCCTCTGTTGGAGACGGTCCCGCTCCTGGTTGATGCGGTTGAGCTCTTGGGTTAGGGCAGCGGGATCGGAAGAAGGCGCCTGAATGGCGGCAATAGAGGCCGCGGCCGCGCCGATACATAAGACGGCGCACGCAACGGAGATGAGTGTCCGTCGCCGGACGGATGAATGCATGAATACGCCCCCCAACAGTAACTAGAGTGGAGACAGCCTGCAGCCGCCTCGCTGTCACGCTCTTAGATGTTCGGAAATACCATATCGTCGCTACAATGTCATACTTCCAGCACCAGGAAAGAGTTCCCCGGGAGCGTTCGCTGGGTTGCTGAAGGCAGGATTATGGGCGAGATCGACGAAGAGCGGCTCTGTCGAGGCAGAGGTGATTGATGTCCGGAGGAAGCTCTCCCCAAGTCCCAGATATGGAGTCCCGGGAAACCGAGATAGTGGTCGCGGTGTTCCGGACCATCTTCATTCTGATCGCCCTGTTCTCCCCCCAGTTCATGAGGCTCGTCGGGACGAGCAACACGCTGCCGGTGGTGGTCGTGATCGTGGCGGCCGTCTACAACCTGGCGCTGTTCATACTGCACGCAAAGGGGGCGGCGTTTCCGCGGGCGCTGATCGTGTTCGTGGATCTGATAATCATCACCTCCTGGCTCTACCTATGCGGAACGGACAGCACCAACTTCTTCGTTCTGTACTACCCGGTGGTGATTGTCGCGGGGCTGTGGTTCGGGGTGACGGGCGCCCTGCTGACGGCCGTGACGGCTTCGGGAGGCTACGGGCTGATCGTGGCTGCGGTCATCACGTCGCAAGCCGACGGGCAGATCACGGGAGGCACAGTTGCTCTGCAGATCGCGCTGCTGATCATCATTGCAGGGTTGGTGAGCTTTGCCGCGCAGGTGCAGGCCCGGGAGGCCAGAGCGCTCTCGAGTAGCTATGCCACGCTTCAGCGGTATCGCCAGCAGATTCAGATTGCGCGGTATGTGGATGAGATGCTGCGCCCTCGGCGTCTGCCGGAGGCGCCCGGGCTGGATATCGCCTTCCGCTTTCGTCCGGCGGCGACGGCCGAGTCGGGCGATTACTACGATGTGATTCCGCTGGGGGGCCGGAGGTGGGGGATCTGTGTGGCCGATGTACGGGGGAAGCGCAGCGTTGGGATTATCTATCTTCCGACGTTCAAGTCGGCGCTCCGTTTGGTGGCCCGGAGAGAGCAGTCGCCGGCGGCGGTGCTACAAGACATGAACCGCGAGGTGGCGGGGGAAGTGGCGGACAAGCTGGACGCGGAGACTTTCATCAGCTTGTGCTACGTGATGGTGGACTTGGACGCGGGCCAATTGACATACGCCAACGCCGGCCACGAGCCGCCGGTCGTGATCCGCGGTTCGGACGGCGAGATGGTCGCTCTGGAGCGTACCGGCGTGGTGTTGGGAGTCGTGCCGGACACGACCTATGTGGACGAGAGTCTGCCAATCGGCACCGGGGATAGTCTGGTGCTCTTCACCGATGGTATGACGGAGGTGGCGGACCAGGCGAATCGGATGCTCGGCAGAGAAAAGCTGCTGGAGCGCTTGCAGGCCGAAGCGCGGTCGGCCACCGCCGACGCGATGGCCGGCCGGGTGTTCGAGTTCGTGAACGAGTACGGCAAAGAGGGACGGCGGCGGGACGACATGACGCTGCTGACGGTGCGCGTGACGGCAAGGGACTTGGGATCCGGGGAAGAAGCTCGGGCCGGCTGACGTGCGGCCGGCCACTTCGAATGGGCTGGAGGCGAGAGCGGCGTGGCTTCCGAGGAGACGCGGACTTCCGGAGTAACTCTGCGCGCGGTGGTCCTTGGCCTGGCCTTGGTCGGCGGGATCGCGTTTCTGATTCCCTATCTCGATACCGTGAAGGGCGGGGCCGACCTTGGGCTGGGCCCGATCAACGGCGCCTCGATACTTGCGCTGCTCCTGGTGCTGGGGCCGATCAACGGGCTGATTATCTGGCGGTCGCGGCGCCGCAGTCTGACCCGGCAGGAGGTGCTGACGGTCTACGCGATGGTGGCGGCGACTTCGGCGATTGCCACCGTGGGGTACTCGACGTTCGTGATGGTGATGGCGACGGCGAGCCAGTACTTCGCGACGCCGGAGAACCGCTGGGACCTCCTAATCCAACCTCACATCCCGGTGTGGATGCAGCTCAACGATCCGCTGGCCGTCCGGTGGCTGTGGGAAGGGATTCCTGAGAAGCAGCCCATCCCCTGGGGGGCGTGGTACGGCCCGCTGACGACCTGGGGGGCGATTGCGATATGCATCTACATGGGCTCGTTCTCGCTGATCTCGCTGGTGCGGCGGGACTGGATCGAAGGGCAGCGGCTGGTATTCCCCCTGGCCCAGATTCCGCTGGAGACGGTGGGGTATCGAGGCCTTCCGGGAACAGCGCTGCCGGGCCAGCGGATGTTTTGGGTTGGGTTCGGCCTGGCTTTCGTTTATGGCATGGTGGGACTGCTGAATACGTACTACCCATCCGTCCCTTTCCACAACATGCGGTGGCCGATCGGGCGCTATTTCGACCAGAACGTGATGCCCTGGGGTGTCCTCAACCGGCTGGAGTTCAACCTGGCCTGGACGGGCCTCGGGATCATGTGCTTGCTGCCGGTCGAGGTTTCTCTGAGCCTGTGGTTGTTTCACGTCTGGTACTACATTGAGATGGTGGGGCTTGCGGCCCTGGGCTTCACCGGCGAGGCGGGGACGCGCTATGCGTTCAATCCGGGGGCGTTCTTCAGCTTTCAGACAGGAGGGGCGCTGATCGGCTTCGGCGTGCTGGCACTGTGGCAGTCCCGGAGGGCGATTGTCGCCGCCGTCCGCTCCTGGTGGGATCCGCAGTGGCGAAACCACGATCCGTTGGAGCTGGTGAAGCCTCGCTACGCGCTGGTGGGGCTTCTGGTCAGCACGGTCGGTCTGTGCTTGATGGCCAGTGCGGCCGGCGCTCAGGTGCACCGGCTGCTGATTCTGCTGTTCATGTTCTACATGACTGCGATTTCGCTCACGCGCCTGATCGCGGCGGCCGGCACGAATCATGTGGAGTGCGGGCCGCAGGTGCGCTACTTGCTGGATCACGGCCTGGGTACGCTGGGGGTTCGGCCCGGCAGCTATGTGCTGATGAATCAGATGGACGCGGTGTTCATGACGGAGTTCAAGGTGTCGTTCATGCACTACGCGGCCAACGACATGAAGATCCTGCACGCCAGTCGGCTTCGGGGGACGAGTGTGGTGTTGTCGCTGGCGGCGGCGGTGGTGCTGATGGTGGTGCTGGGATCGGTGGGGAGGGTGTGGGCCGGCTACCAGCAGGGGATCGGGGGCCTCGATATGTGGACGTACGATATGGTGCCGAGGTGGGAGTTCGGGGACATGGTCGGCCAGCTCGCCAACCCGCAAGGGGCGGATCGCACGGGCATCGCGGCGATGCTGTCGGGGGTGGGGGTGGTGGGCGTTCTGTCGATGCTCCAGATGCACGTTACATGGTGGCGGCTGAGCCCGGTGGGGTTCTTGCTTCAGGGTGGGTGGGGCATCAATGCTATGATCTGGGCGAACGCGCTGGTGGGTTGGATAATCGTGAACGTGATCTATAGGGTGGGAGGCCTGCGGCTGTACGCGAAGGTGCGCCCGGCGTTCTTAGGGCTCTTCCTGGGGGGCACGACGGCGATGCTGATCGGCAGCGCGGTGCTGCTGATTAGTGGCGCCGATGGGGGCGGGTAGGAGAGGTGGTCAGAGGTCGATGCCGAACCAGCGGGAGGCGGCGCGCCACATGACATCCTCGGCGAAGCGCAGGCCCTCTTTGCGGGTCCAGTAGCCCCCTTCGATCTTCTCGGAGACGGCCTTGGCGAGGCAGTCCTTGAAGGTGAGCGCGGCGCCGTAGCTCTCTTCGGGGTGCCAGCAGTCTCCGCCCCACAGCAGGGAGTCGGAACGGTAGGCGACCTCCGCGTACTCGTGGTAGAACCGCACGGCCGCGGTGGGGGAGATGATCGGCAGCCAGCAGGTGTCCACTATCAGGTTCGGCCGCTCGGACGCCATCGCCAGGACGTCGCCCATCCACGGATAGCCGGCGTGGAAGAGGTCGAAAGTGGTGTCGGGGTTGTTGTCGAGGAGCCACATCAGTCGCCAGGGGTGAGAGGTGGCCTGGATGGCAAGGCCGGCGTGAATCTGGAAGACTAGGTCGTATTCGGCCGCCTTCTGCGCGAGCAGGTTGAGGATGAAGTCGCCGAACTTCTTCTGCTCGGCCGGGTCTTTGGTGCCGGTGTCGAAGATTCTTTCGGCTTCCCGGTAGGTGACGGCTTGGACGTCGATGTCTCGCTCGTAGGCGAGGGCGGACTTGATGGCCACCGCTCCTTTGCGCTGGTGCTCGCTCACCCAGAAGTCCACGTATTCCAGGTAGTCGTCGAAGCTGGAAAGGTCGTGGCCGAACTTGGCGGCGTAGGCGAAGGGGCTGTCGCCGCCGTGGTCCTTAGCCGCGCGGTCGTATCCATGCACCAACATGTGGGAGCGCAGGGAAAGGTGGAAACTGGGTTCGTCGTGGACGTATCCCGGCGTGGGGAGCGGATCGACGATGCAGTGACGAATGCCCGCCTTGCGAAGCACACCCAGCGCCCAGCCTGAGTCCTGGTAGGACTGGCGGACCTTCTCGGCCAGCTCGGCGAGGGTCGCGGGGTTGGGCTCGGCCAGCGACATGTCGTGGAGCTTCTCGAGGCCGCGCAAGAACGACACGGTGTAGGAGTTGTAGCGCTTGGGCTCCAGCCACTTCGCCAGGGAATCGGGGTCGTGGGTGAGATCTTGGTCCTTGGCGAGCCACTCCAGGTAGGAGTCGGAGAAGAGATCGTAGACAGTCGTCTCCGAAGACGCCCATTGGTCGTTGTAATGCTCGTGCGTGTCTATGATCGGGATCTCGTCCAGCGCGGCCCGGAGGGAAGCGAACTCAGTGCCTGTGAACATGGTGTCCAGGGTCTCCTTCTCTAAGAATGCCGGCGTTGGCCGATGGCCTCGACGAAGCGTTGGGTGAGCGCGATGGGCCTGGTGATGGCGGCGCCGATGACAATCGCCCAGGCCCCCAGGTCGAAGGCGGCCTGGGCGTCGGCGGGGGAGCTTAGGTGGCCTTCTGCGATGACAGGCACCTCAACGGCCCGGACGGTTTCGCGGAGTAGGTCCCAATCGGGACCGCCAGCGGGGCCGCCAGTCTTGCGGCTGTATGGGGTGTAGCCGCTCAGGGTGGTGGCGACGAGGTCGGCCCCCGCGCGCTCGGCGGCGACGGCCTCTTC
>CAZWRO010000047.1:8217-12109 GCA_964635365.1 uncultured bacterium
CCGCCCAGCTCGGCGGACTTGGCGAAGCGCGCCATTAGCTCGGGCGCGTAGAAGGGCTCGCCCTCCTCGGCCTGGCAGGAGACCACGAGTCCGCCCTCGATCTGCTGAATGACATCGGCCTTCATCGGTTGCTCCTTGACTCGGAACGCGCGGTCGAAAGCGCTGTAAAAAGCGCTATCACTAGAACCGGGGTCGAGCCTTCGGGAAGAGCGCCTCCACCACCTGCGCCTCGCGCTCGGAGAGCTTGAGGTTGGCCGGCAGGCCGAGCTCGGAGGAGGCATCGCGTCCGAGCAGCAGCCGGAAGAAGGTGAGCTGGTCCAGCTCCAGAGCCAGGTCCGGGGAGGCGCAATGGTCGAGCGGGCGGCACCAGCCTTCGCGGAACTCCAGGAACCCGCTCTGCCCGGCGCACGACACGCAGATGACGCCCTCGAAGACGGGGTCGAGCGCGGCGGCGCGCGCTTCGAACACAGGCGTGGTGCGAGCGAAGAGGGTCTTTATGTTGATGAGTCGCCAGAGCAGGTATTGGTCGGGCTCGGGGAACGCCACCCAGCCGGCCTTCTGGTAGATCGGGACCCCCGAGTAGACGGAGCTGATGTCGAATTCCTTAGGATAGAGATAGTGAGCGGCCGTGTTGAGCAGGGCCGTCATGAATCCATGCCCGCGATACCGCGGATGGGTGCAGACGTCGCCGATCTCGGCCGAGCGGAGGAGGCAGTTGCCGACAGTGCGACCGCGCTCGAAGATGCGGAGGTGGCTGGCGATCTCC
The DNA here is from genome assembly GCA_964635365.1 of uncultured bacterium. GTDB lineage: Bacteria > Armatimonadota > Hebobacteria > Hebobacterales > Hebobacteraceae > CAZWRO01. The sequence goes on from CAZWRO010000047.1 coordinate 8,984, forward strand.
CCGTCGACGACGCAGATGAGTGAGGGCGCGGCGGAGCCGCTGCGTGCGAAGCTGTCGGAGAAGTAGCCGCGATTGGCGTCCATCACCTCGGCCAGCAGGTCGAGGACTTCGTCGTGCTCGTCGTCACGCAACCATCTTATCTCGTAAGACATACTCAGAGCCTCCAGCTCGAATGACGTTTGCCTGTGGGGCTGCGTTCCCGGGCTATTTGTCGCCGACTACACGAGACGCCTGCTCCAAGTTAGCCAGCACGGACGGAGTGAGGCGAATGCGCGCCAGCTTCAGGGCCAGCAGTACGGAGCCGATGGCCGGCGCCAGGCGCGGGTCGGCGAAGATGGCTTTCGGCGCGCGACGCCTGACCTCCCGGCGGAAGTTGCGTCGGACTTCGGGGGAGCCGCGAAAGACTCCGCCGACCATCCCCACCGTGACTCGGCCGCGATGCATGCGAAGCTTGGTGGCGACGACTCCCGCCGCCAGGCCGAGTTCTCTGCCGGCCTCGCGTAAGATGCTCCGGGCCACCTTGTCTCCGCCTTCGGCCGTCTCCCGCACGGTCGAAGCGAGGGCGGCGATGTCGGAGCGGGATAGCGTCTCGGAGTAGATGAGGCCGTGTAGCTTCCACATGTCGTCCACCCCGGCGGCGGCGCAGAGCGCGGCGGCGAGGGCGGTCGGCTCGCCGCGGCCATCGTAGGCGCGGCCGGCGGCGGCAAGGCCCTGTCGCGCAATCCAGAACCCGCCTCCCTCATCGCCGAGCAGAAAACCCCATCCACTTGCGTCGGCCGTGCGGCCGCGGGCGTTCTCGCCGTAAGTGATCGTCCCCGTGCCGGCGATGACGACGACTCCCGGTCGGCCGGCGGTGACGCAGGCGAGGGCGTTCACCTTGTCGTTCTCCAGTCGGAATCGTTTGGTGGAGACGCACTCCCTGACCGCGCGTGCGGTTCGCCCGTTTGCGCCGGTGATCCCGAGGAAGGCGGCCTGGAAGCGGAGCTTGGGAAGACCGGCATCTTGGAGGGCGCGGGAGATGCTTCCGGTGACGGCGCGGCGGGCGCGCGCCACTCCGCCCGGCTCCCACACATGGTTGGCCGGCCCGGCCCGGCCGAGGCCGAGGAGCCGCCCGGTCAAGTCGCAGACTACGGCCGTGGTGGTGGTCTGTCCTCCGTCCATTCCCAGGAGGCACTGGGACATCAATCGCCCTCCGTCGGGTGTTTCGCCACGTGGGAGCGCGCTCCTCGCTTCGGCGGGTTTGCTGGCGCCCTCGCGGCGTGTTACAATACGAGCCGCTTCTCCTACGCCGGGCAGGGGGATGATCGTGGATCGCTCCGACAAGGTCTTTGTCTTGCTGGTGATGGTGGCTCTCGCGGCGGCCGTCTGGCTGGCGGTCGGTCGGGTTCGCGTGGAACAGGGCAACCGAACGGTGGAGATCATCCTGGACGCCGACGACGTGCGCGGCGTGGCGGCGGCGGCCGGGCTTTCGACGACCGCACTTTTGGAGCAGCTCCGGGAGGCGGGCGCAGGCGCGCTCGCCGTCCGCGAGGTGACGGTGGGGCAGTTGGCAGAGTCGGGTCGTCTCGAAATGCTGGCCGTGCAGGGGGGCACGGAGGTCGTGACGTTGGATCCAGAGCTCGGGGGCAGGCTGGAGGAGGCGCTACGGGCGCGGCTTCCGCGGGCGGAAGTGTCGGTTGAGGACACGCGGACGACCATAACGGCGCCTCTGGAGGGAGACGAGCTCTCCGAGCTGCCCCTGTTCCTGCGCCCCGAAGATCTGCGCGCGGCGGAGTCGGTAGGTATGCGGGTGGTGGCGCGCCCCCTGAATTCGCGGATCACCACGGCGCGCGCCATCGAGCACGCGACGGCCGGCGCGGAGGCGGCGCGGGCGCGGCTGATCGTGTTCGATCAGGATCAAGTGCTGGGCTATCCGGGGTTGCTCGGGGAAACCACGCGGGCCTTCCGGCGGCACGATCTGCGGTACGGGATCGTGGAGATGGCCGGACAGCTCGGCGATGTCGGCCTGGCACGCCGGCTAAGCTCAAGCCTGATCCGGGTTCACAGCATCAGTGACTCCGATATGGAGACGATGCTGCCGGCGGCGGCGGTGGCGCGCTATGCGCGGGCGGTGCGGGAACGGAATATTCGCGCCTGCTATGTGCGGCTGCTGGTGGGGGGACGGGAAGATCCGGCCGGCGCGAATGTGGGGTATGTGCGAAACCTGTCGAGCACGCTGCGCGCGGGAGGCTTCCAGATCGGTCCGCCGGCTCCGTTCGAAGGGCCGATAGGCTGGCCGCCCAAATGGCTGCGCGGCCTGGTGCTGTTGGGTTTGCCGCCGGCGCTGTTGCTGCTGCTACGGCGCTTCGTTCCGGTGCGGCCGGGGACGGCGTGGATATTGCTGCTGGTGGTGGGCGCCGCCGGAGTAGGATTGGTGGCACTTAACAGCGGGCTGGCGGTTTCGGTCGGCGGGCTGGCCGCGGCCCTGATCTTTCCGACGCTGGGGGTGGTGACGGCTCTTCAGGCGGCGCGCGGGCCCGGCGCGCGGCCGACGGTCGCAGGCCTGGTGGGCCGCGCGGGGTACGGGCTGGCGGCCGCGTCGGTGGTGACGGCCATCGGAGGACTGTTCATTGCGGGACTGCTGTCGCCGGTCGGGTATCTCTCGGGCGTGGGGCGGTTCTCAGGCGTGAAGCTGGCCTATCTGGCTCCTCTGGCGCTGATCGTCGCCGCGGTGGTCGCCGATTTCGGGGGCCGCGCGGAGCCGCGAGAAGTGTGGTGGACGAGGCTGCGGCTGCGGGCGGGCCAGGCTCTGGGGCGCCCCGTGAGCGTGATCGAGGCGGTGGTGATACTGGCGGTGGTAGGGGCCATCGCGTTCGCCGTGATGCGAAGTGGCAACCAGGCGGTAATGGCGCCCTCGGGCGCGGAACTGAAGTTTCGCAGCCTGCTGGAGTCGCTGCTGGTGGTGCGCCCGAGGACGAAGGAGTTTCTGGTCGGCCATCCTGCGCTGATGATGGCGATCGTCCTGGCCGTGCGGAATCGGCGCACGTGGCTGCCATTCGTGGCGTTGCTTGCGGGAGTGGGCCAGGTGTCCTTGCTCAATACTTTCTGCCATCTCCACACGCCGCTGCTGGTGACCCTGCTGCGGAG